>NZ_JRKB01000063.1:0-31358 GCF_000800945.1 Plesiomonas sp. ZOR0011 | reverse complement strand
CCATGCGAGAGTAGGGAACTGCCAGGCATTAAATTAGTGAAGAGCCCATCCTAACGGATGGGCTTTTTGCGTTTGGAAATTTTGTTTTTATTCTTTGCTTCCTTCCGTTTTTTTTCTTTCCGTTGTTCTCTTACCTTCTCTTCCCTGTATGTGTTTATTTGCTATATAAAAATAGCTAAGTTTATTTTTCTCCGTCTGCTATGGATACTGAATATTTACATTTTCACTTAGCATTGAGTGTGGCGCCCAATTATGCGATTGGCAGTGTCGACGAAAATGCTCCACCATTGCTTGTGCTGCAACAGTTAATGGTCGTTTACGTGGATAAATAAGCCCATATTGACTAATAGGTAACAGATGTTCACTGATAGGAAGAGCACTTAAAACGCCCTTAAATCGCGGTTCTTGTAACCGAGCTTGCGATAAAATAGTCAAGTAATCATCATTCATAACCAGATTCATAATGCATACGGTAGAATCAGTAAAAACGGGTGCGTAAGGATTATCCGGATGATTAAAGGGAATGAAGCTGCGGATATAATGGTAATATCCCATTTGTGTTTCAGGTAATAGCCACTTAGCCGTAGCTAGTTGTTCTAGCGAGGAGCAATTTTGTAGCGGATGATTCTTTCTGGCGACGATACTGAATGGGGCTTTAAACAAGCTTACAGCAATAAAATCGCCTAAGGGCATATCTTCAGTGAGCGTTCCAAGTGCAAAATCTAGCTGCCCTTCACGTAAACAGGGAAGAAGTGTTGAAAGTTGTGCTTCCTTAATATTAACTTCTGTTTTGGCATGTTCTTTTCTAAAGTCAGTGAGAACGTTATTTAATATGGTTACACCAAAAAGGGATGAGATTCCGAATGCGACTTTGCCATAGGTCTGATTATTTATTTGCTCAACCTCTAACGCTGCTTTTTCTATTTCTTCCAGAATTAAACGTGCCCGTATAGCAAAGGACTTTCCCGCATCGGTCAGACTAACACCTTCGCTAGTTCGTATCAGCAATGTAGCGCCGAGATGGTACTCCAGCTCTTTGAGTGTACGAGTTAGCGTAGGTTGTGACTGATTCATTTTGCGAGCTGCCGCACGAATACTTCCGCACTGGATCACCTCACTAAATACTTTAATTTGCTGCATTTTTGGCAGGTAGCGCATTCCATCCCCCCTATCAGCTTTTTTGATAGCCCTAAGAGTAATAGCATCTTTGGACCCTTAAGTTTATTGCGCTGGGTCAATATTTAATGGGCAAAAATCGAACAACACTGGAGTGGAGCCAACAATGAGGGAGTATTGGTATGTGGATGCTGATTTTAGGGATCGCGATTTTAATTGCGACCATCGTCTTATTGATTAAACAATATGATACTCGCACCACCTTGATTGGGGCGGGTATTTTATTATGCCTGATAGCTTTATCGCCAATGAATGCATTTACGGCATTCACTACGCGGATGACTACGTCGGGTTTGATTGAATCCATTTGCTCCAGTATGGGGTTTGCCTATGTGATGAAATACACAGGATGTGATGTGTGTTTGGTGCAGTTATTAACGCGCGGGTTATCTAAATTAGGCGTATTCTTAATTCCTGCCGCAGTTGCAGTAACATTTGTCGTATGCATTGCAATTCCTTCCGCAGCGGGAGCTTCTGCAGCTGTAGGTGCAACACTGATCCCATTATTGATTGCTGCACGAATTCATCCAGCGATTGCTGGCGGGGCTGTATTATCCGGTACGTTAGGTGCTTATTTGAATCCTGGTGTGGCACATAACGCATTTATTGCCAATATATCAAAAACGCCTTTAATGGAGTTTGTGTTTTACCATGCACCTATCACAATTGCGTGTGGCGTTATTTGTGCTATTTGTCTGACAGCTGTCGCGCTATTCATGAAAGAAGTCAATTATGTTGACCCTGATAAAAATGTTGATGCTGACAATGGTGACGCAGCGACGATCCAGTTATCACGTGACACATTCTTCTATCTTAAATCTATAGCTCCATTTTTACCGGTATTATTACTTGTAGCCACGGAGTTAGGCTGGCTTGGCGGTACGAAATTGAGTGTCCCTGCGGCCATGATTATTGGCTCTTTGTACGCACTATTTGTCAGCAAATCTAGCCCAAGCGGTTTAACGACCAGTTTCTTTGACGGTATGGGTTCATCTTATGCCAATATTCTGGGGATTATTATTGCTGCTGCAGTATTTATTGAAGGCTTAACTTCAGTTGGTATTATTCGTGAGTTTATTCAAGTATTGACTCACTCTCCTGAATTCGCTCGCTGGGGAGGAACATTAGGGCCATTTTTTATGGGGCTAATTACTGGAACGGGTGATGCGACAGCTTTTGCATTTAATGAAGCAGTTACGCCACATGCCAATATGTTCGGCTATGAAGTAAATACATTAGGTGCAGGTGTTATGCTGGCTTCGGCACTGGGGCGCAACATGTCACCGCTGGCTGGTGCTGCGATTGTTTGTGCAGGTCTTGCTGGCGTAAACCCTTTAGAGATCGCTAAACGTACCGCTCCAGGCATGATTGTGGCGGTATTATTTATTGCATTGTTCTTCTTATAAACGGAGGCCCTATGTCTGAATTAAATCAATTACAACAATGGCGCCGTGCGTTTCATCAGATCCCAGAACGTGGTTGGGGTGAGTTTATGACCACGGCCAAAATTATTACACAGCTACGTGATATGGGCTGGGATGTGCTAACTGCCTCAGAATTTTTGTCTAACGAGTATATTTTAGGTCGTAATGATAATGAGGTGGCGGCTAGTCTGGCTCGTGCACAAGCGGCAGGCATCTCTCAAACCTTGCTCGATGAGATGGATGGGCTGACCGGTTGCGTTGCGGTATGGGATAGTGGCCGTGCTGGACCGATTACTACGTTACGTTTTGATATTGATTGCGTGGCGGTTTCCGAGTCAGACGATGAGTCGCATATTCCAGCTCTAGTGGGCTTTACGTCTAAGCACCCAGGCGATATGCATGCGTGCGGGCATGATGGTCATATTGCGATGGGACTGGGTTTAGCACAGTGGGTTATGCGTGCCAAAGCGCAGTTGTGCGGCAAAATAAAATTGGTTTTTCAACCCGCAGAAGAGGGCGTGCGCGGGGCTAAACCGGTTGCTGAGGGGGGGATTTTAGATGACAGCGATTATTTTCTCGCTGCACATATTGGCATGGGAGTACCTAGTGGCTGCGTAGCGGTCGCGCCAACAGATTTTTTGTGTACTACGAAACTTGATTTCACGTTTCATGGCGCGCCAGCTCATGCCGGAGTAAATCCACATTTGGGGGCCAATGCGCTAGCGGGAGCTTGTCATTGTGTTACTCAGCTTTTGGCCATTCCTCGTCACGGTGAGGGGATGTCACGTATAAATATTGGCATGCTGCATGCCGGTGAAGGGCGGAATATCATTCCAACATGTGCAAAGTTACAGTTGGAAGTGCGGGGTGAAACCGAAGCTATTAACCGATATATGCGAGAGCGTGCGTTGTCTATCGCCCAGGGGATTGCTCTTGGCTTTGATCTGCGATTTGAGTATGAAGTCGCAGGTGAAGCCACCGACTTGCATAACGATCCTTTGTTGACCGAATTGCTGGCCAATATTGCCTCTGAGGAGTTTGGATTAACTCTAGTAGAAAAATCATTTGGGGGCAGTGAAGACGCTACATTACTGGTTCGTCGTGTACAGCATTGTGGCGGTCAGGCTGCCTATATTGTGTTGGGTGCGGATATTACTGCCGGTCATCATGAGGCGAATTTTGATTTTGATGAGTCGGTATTAACGCACGGTGTGCAGATCTTTGCATCTTGCATCAGCAAACTGAATGGCGTGGTGGCTTAATTATAGGGTGCTAAATTGAAACGAGAGCGAGTGCTGATTTATAAGGATTCGCTCTCGAAAAAAATTCATATTTTCATTGCGTTATTGTGCCAAAACCAGCCGAGCATGCTCAATGCATTGCTGAGAGATTTGAGCCAATACACCGCTTTCGAGTGTCCAGCGATGCCAGTACAGTGTTCGTTTCACACTTTTCCCTGGCATCAGATTGACCAGCATGCCGGTTTGTAATTCCTGTTGGATCATGACTTCGGGGATCAAACAGTAAGCCACACCTTGTGTCGCTAAGGCGATAAAGGCTTCAGAAGAGCGCACCACATGGCGTGGCCAGCTGACGGATGGCAGGGTAAAGTGCTGTGCCAGAAAATCTGCATGCATGTCATCATGTTGATCGAACACGATTGCAGGCGCTCGGGTGAGGCTGTGTGAGTCAATACCATCATGAAAGTAGCGATTGATAAAATGCGGTGCGGCAACACAAAGGTATTCCAGAGTGCCGAGTTTATCGCTGATGCAGCCGGCTAACGGCATAGGTTCGCTGCTGATGGCCGCAATCGCTTCGCCACTTCTTACTCGCTTGAGTGTTCGGCTCTCGTCATCAATCATCAGATTCAGTAAAATTCGCCCCTCTTGCAGTACGGGAGCGAGTGCGGGTAATAGCCACGTGGCTAGGCTGTCTGCGTTAGTTGCAATTGTGACGGGCAGCGGCTCATCTTCGCCGTTTGGTGTCAGCGTGGGCAACAGCTCAGATTCCATTAGCTGTACCCGTCGGTAAAACCCTAATAAGTGTCGCCCTATTGCTGTTGGTTTGGGTGGTGTTTCTCGTATTAGTACTGGCTGCGCCAACCACTTTTCCAGTTGTTTGATACGCTGGGAAATGGCCGATTGCGTGATAAACAGAGCTTGGGCTCCTTTATCAAAACCACCGTGCTGCACAATGGCATCTAATGCTTCGAGCCATTGATAGTCCAGTCCGCGCATCTCACATCCTTCTCAATCAGTTTGGCTAATGATGAATAAATATTATTAGTTTTATTAACCTAGCACGGTTTTCTATTCTGCTCATGGTGAAGATGAGATTAAAGAAGGAGAAGCTATTTATGTCTGCATTGGTGCAGGGGATAACGTTAGGGCTGGCGATGATTGTGCCGATTGGTGCGCAAAATGCGTTTGTGTTGAATCAGGGGATCCATCGTCAGCATCATTTGATGGTGGCACTGATTTGTATTCTGTGTGATATCGCCCTGATTGCATTTGGTGTGTTTGGTTCCGGCGTGGTGATTGAACAGTGGCCGTGGTTGCTGCAATTTGTCACTGCAGGTGGGATTTTATTCTTGGCCGTGTATGGCAGTCTGTCATTGCGTAGCGCATGGCAATCGAGAGGGGAATCAGCGTGTGCAGAGATAGAGCCTGAGCTAAATCATGAGGGTTCCCGTCATCATGTCGGTCGCTGGGCGGTGATTGGGGCGACCTTAGCGGTTACCTTGCTTAATCCGCACGTGTATCTCGATACCGTGGTGATCTTAGGCTCGATAGGGAATCAGCTGTTGGGCCATGAACGTTGGTGGTTTGCGCTCGGCTGTTTGCTTGCATCCTGCATGTGGTTTACCAGTTTATCGTTTGGCGCTGCGCGGTTTTCACCTGTGCTACTTAAGCCGAAAATTAAACGAGTCATTGATTTTACGGTGGGCGTGATTATGTGGTTATTGGCTGGGCAATTAAGTGTTCAGTTGCTGGCGTCGTAGTGTTGATGAACTTATGATTCGCAAAGTGACAGATAATGAAGAAAAGGAAAGCGTTGATGAATAAAACCATGCAAGAACCACTAAATTTTTGGGGGGAGTTTATTAAAACGATTACTGTTTGTATTAATCGGATTGCTGTTTATCAATATTCCCCAGGTTAATTATTAACGCTTACGTAATTCATGCGCGTAAGTGCATGTGTGTATACGCGTGCACGCTTGTTGTATTTTTGTTTTTAAGTGATGTTCATTCATAAATATTTCAGGGTTAATAGAGTTGATATGCATGCATATCACTTTGTGAATAAAAGATAATTATCTTATTTAATAATGAAAAATTAAGTGGGTGTTCAAAGTTTGTGCATTTTATCGCCGCAGTGCCAATGTAATCGTGTTACATCATACAGTCTCGTGCGCTGAATGATATTGGCGACGAAATCGTTTTCTTTCCGACTAATAACACATACCAAGGATGCTGTATGAAACGTTCGTTACTCACTTCTGCTTTGCTGGCAACCTCCTTATTTTCTGCGGCTACGTTGGCCGCGGAGCCGCCGATTCGCTTGGTGATCCACGGTGGTGCTGGCACCATTGTTAAATCAACAATCACGCCGCAACAAGAAGCTGAATATAAGGCTAAGTTGGATGAAGCTCTGCAGGCCGGCTATAAAGTGTTGGAAAGCGGTGGTACAAGTTTGGAAGCGGTGCAGCGCGCCATTAACGTGATGGAAGACTCGCCGCTGTTTAATGCCGGTAAAGGCGCGGTGTTTACCCATGATGGTCGCAACGAGTTGGACGCCTCAATCATGGATGGTAAGACATTGGCCGCGGGGGCAGTGGCTGGCGCGACCACCATTAAAAACCCGATTAATGCGGCATATACCGTAATGACCCGCAGCCCACATGTGCTGATGGTGTCAAACGGAGCGGAAGTTTTCCTTAAAAAAGAAGGATTAGAGACCGTTGATCCGGCCTATTTCCGAACTGAACATCGCTGGAAGCAGTTGCAAAAGGCCATTGAGAAAGAGCAAGTGGTGCTGGATCACGATGGGAAAACGGCTTACACCTACGATCCGCTGATGTATGACTACAAATTCGGTACAGTCGGCGCGGTCGCACTGGATAAAGCGGGCAATCTGGCGGCTGGTACGTCAACGGGCGGGATGACCAACAAGCGTTATGGTCGTGTCGGTGATTCACCGCTGATTGGTGCCGGTACCTATGCGGATAACAATACCGTGGCGGTGTCGGCTACCGGCAGTGGTGAGAAGTTTATCCGTACGGCGACGGCGTACAACATTGCTTCGCAAGTGAAATACAATAAAACGCCATTGGCGACTGCAGCTAATAATGCGCTGGATGAAGTCAAAGCGATTGATGGTAGCGGCGGCGTGATTGTGTTGGACGCAAAAGGTGACTACACCATGGCCTTTAACACCGCCGGGATGTACCGCGGTGCAATTGGTAACGATGGTAAGAAAGAGATTGCCGTTTTTGGTGAGTAAGTTTGCTTTAGTAAGCGTTTAAGCTGCTAAAAAGAAAAGCCCGCATTGATGCGGGCTTTTTGTCATCAGGATTTAGCGTGACATTTTATTCCTGCACCGCTTTCTTAGTGAAGTAACGCATGATCACCACAAAGAAGATCGGAACGAAGAAAATGGCCAAGACTGTGGCACTGATCATCCCGCCCATTACACCGGTACCGATGGCATTACGGCTCATGGCGCCAGCGCCGGTACTGATCACCAGTGGCAATACGCCGAGAATAAAGGCCAGCGAAGTCATCAGAATAGGTCGCAGACGTTGGCGCGCCGCTTCCACGACTGCGTCACTTAAGTGCATGCCGCTGTCATACAGCTCTTTGGCAAACTCGACAATCAGGATGGCGTTTTTCGCCGATAACCCGATGGTGGTGAGTAGGCCCACTTGGAAGTACACGTCATTTTCCAGCCCGCGCAGGTTGGCAGCCAAAATCGCACCCAACACCCCGAGTGGTACCACCAGCATGACGGAGAATGGAATACTCCAGCTTTCATACAGCGCAGCCAAGCTCAAGAACACCACCAGCAGGGAGATGGCATACAGCGCAGGCGCTTGCGAGCCGGCTTGGCGCTCCTGATAGGAAAGTCCGGTCCACTCGATGCCGACACCTTCTGGCAGTTGCTGCACGATTTTCTCAATTGCGGCCATGGCCTCACCGGTACTGCGCCCTGGCGCGGCTTCACCGACAATCTGCATGGCCGGAACGCCGTTATAACGTTCCAGACGTGGTGAACCAAAACCCCATTCGGTCGACGCAAACGAAGAGAACGGCACCATTTGTCCTTGGGCGTTACGCACATACCACAAGTTCAGATCTTGTGGCGTCATCCGAAATGGCGCGTCGGCCTGCATGAACACTTTCTTGATACGACCGCGGTCGAGGAAGTCGTTCACATACGCTGAGCCCCATGCACTCGAGAGCGTCGTGTTGATATCATTGATTGCCAGCCCTTGTGACAGCGCTTTTTCGTAGTCAATGTTGATATCTAACTGCGGGGTGTCTTCCATTCCGTTAGGACGCACGCGCGTAAGCGTCGGGTCTTGTGCAGCCATGCCGAGTAATTGGTTACGTGCCGCCATTAAGCGTTCGTGTCCCAGACCGGCGCGATCTTGCAGATAGAAGTCAAAACCAGTGGCGGTACCCAGTTCAGGAATCGATGGTAGGTTGAAGGCGAATACTTGCGCTTCTTTAATGCTGAATAGGTAGCCCATCGCACGGCCAATAATAGCATCGGCACTGCGCGCTTCGCC
The DNA here is from genome assembly GCF_000800945.1 of Plesiomonas sp. ZOR0011. Classification (NCBI taxonomy): domain Bacteria; kingdom Pseudomonadati; phylum Pseudomonadota; class Gammaproteobacteria; order Enterobacterales; family Enterobacteriaceae; genus Plesiomonas; species Plesiomonas sp. ZOR0011. Next base: position 22,962 of record NZ_JRKB01000063.1, on the reverse strand, counting down.
CGGACGCTCGCTCCAATCTTTCAGCTTGATAAACGCCATCCCGCTGTTCTGACCACTGCCGGCGAAACTAAAGCCAGAGACGGTCAGCACAGACTCGACATTATCCTTCTCCTTCTCTAAGAAGTAGTTAGACATCTTGGCCAGTACCGCTTCGGTTCGCTCTTTGGTCGCGCCCACCGGCAGTTGCACCATCGACATCACCACGCCCTGATCTTCTTCCGGTAAGAAGGAGGTCGGCATGCGGATGAACAGGACGGTCAAGGCCACTAGCATCCCTAAATAGATAATGGCGTAGCGACCGGCTTGGCGGATGATTTTGCGCACCCCAGATTGATAATGCTGGCTGGCAGCATCAAAGGTGCGGTTAAACCAACCGAAAAAGCCTTTTTGTGCGCCGAATTCACCGTGTTTTAGCGGTTTGAGCAAGGTTGCACACAGCGCTGGGGTCAAGGTTAATGCCACCAGTACCGACAGCACCATGGCGGAGACGATAGTCAGCGAGAACTGGCGATAGATAGCGCCGGTGGAGCCGCCAAAAAAGGCCATCGGGATAAATACCGCCGATAGCACCAAGGCAATCCCGACCAGCGCGCCGGTGATCTGATCCATCGATTTGCGAGTCGCTTCGAGCGGCGACAGATCCTCTTCGCTCATCAGACGCTCAACGTTTTCCACCACCACGATGGCATCATCCACCAGCAAGCCGATCGCCAGCACCATGCCGAACATGGTGAGGGTGTTGATGGAAAAACCGAACGCAGCCATGACGCCAAAAGTACCGAGCAGAACGACCGGCACCGCGATGGTGGGGATCAACGTGGCGCGGAAATTCTGCAAGAACAGGTACATCACGCAGAATACCAGCACGATCGCTTCGAGCAGGGTTTGTGCGACCTCTTCAATGGAGATTTTCACAAACGGAGTGGTGTCATACGGATAAACGATCTCGACTCCGGTCGGGAAATAAGCCGAGAGCTCGTTAATCTTGGCACGCACGCTGTCCGCTGTTTGCAGGGCGTTAGCACCGGTAGCCAGTTTGATTGCCAGTGCGGCTACCGGCTGACCGTTGTAAAACGCATCGGCGCCATAGCTTTCACTGTCGAGTTCAACGCGCGCGACGTCTTTGAGCAGTACTTTGCCGCCATCAGCGCTGACTCGCAGCAGGACATTTTCAAATTCCTGCGGACTGGAAAGGCGAGTTTGCCCCATGATGGTGGCGGAGAACTGCTGATCGGGCACCGCTGGCGCCCCGCCGAGGCTACCGAAGGCTACTTGCGCGTTCTGGGTGCGAATGGCGTTATAGACATCCGTTGGTGTTAGGCCAACGCGGTTCAGTTTATTGGGATCGAGCCAGACGCGCATTGCGTATTGGCTACCAAACACGGTGACATCACCAACGCCGTTTAAGCGGCTGAGCGGATCTTTGATGTTACTGACCAGATAGTCGGATAAATCTTGTCCGGTCTGGCTGCCATCGGTTGAGATCAGCCCCATGACCATCAGGAAGCTGCTGGAGGTTTTCTGTACGCGGATCCCTTGCTGCTGCACTTCTTGCGGTAACAACGACATCGCTTGTTGCAGTTTGTTTTGCACCTGCACTTGGGCTATATCGGAGTCTGTGCCTGGCTGGAAAGTCAGGGTCAGCGAAATATTCCCCGCCGAGTCACTTTGCGACGCCATATACAGCAGGTTGTCCAAGCCTGTCATGTTCTGCTCGATGACCTGCGTCACCGAGTCTTCCACGGTTTTTGCCGAGGCGCCCGGATAGCTGGCCATAATGCTGACCGCGGGGGGCGCAATGGTTGGGTATTGCGCCACGGGTAATTTAAGAATCGCCAGCGCACCGCCTAGCATGATCACTAGCGCGATCACCCAGGCAAAAATCGGTCGGTCTATAAAAAATCGGGCCATTAGTGGGCTACTCCGTTACTGCTGCCCTCGGTGGCGGGAGCCGGCGTCGCGCTCTGGCTGGCGGCGGCGGTTTTGTCAGTTGGGTTGACCTGCGCGCCTGGGGCGACTTTTTGCAAACCGGCGATAATCACGCGCTCACCGGCTTTCAAACCGGATTCGACCACCCAATCAGTTCCGATCATGCGGCTGACTTGAATATCGCGTGGGCTGACTTTGTTATCGCTATCCACCACCAGCACGGAAGCACCGCCTTTAGGGGTGCGGCTGACCGCCACTTGTGGCACCAGCAGACCATTTTCACGTACCCCTTCGCTTAAGCGTGCGCGGATAAACATCCCGGGCATCAGCAATTGCTGTGGGTTTGGCACCACTACGCGCAGGCTGACCATGCCGGTATTTTCATCCACGGTAACATCGGAAAATTGCAACACGCCCGCTTGCGGGTAGGCGTTGCCATCTTCCAAAAACAGGGAGACAGGCGCTTCGTTTGGATTTTGCGCCGTCACTTTGCCGCTGGCGACCCATTGCTTGAGGCGCAGCAGATCGGCGGTGGACTGGCGAACATCTACATACATAGGGTCAAGCTGCTGGATGGTGGTCAGTGCCACGCCCTGTTGGGCGGTGACCAGCGCGCCTTCGGTTACCGCTGAAGTGCCGATCCGGCCACTGATTGGTGCAGTGATCTTGGTGTAACCTAAATTGATGCGTGCGCGCTTGAGGTTGGCTTGCGCGGCGAGCACATCGGCTTGCGCTTGTTTGCGCTGGGCATCGGCGTCATCGTATTCCTGCTGACTGATGGAGTGTTTTTGCAGCAAATTGACATAACGCTTCAGGCGCAATTCTGCGGTGCGGGCACTGGCTTGGGCGCGCGCAAGCGCGGCACTGGCTGAGGCGACATCGGCTTCATACAGCGCGGGATCGATCTGGTACAGCACATCACCGGCTTTAACATCACTGCCTTCGGTGAACAGACGCTTGAGGATCAATCCGCTCACTTGTGGGCGCACTTCGGCAATGCGTAACGCCGAGGTGCGACCGGTGAGATCGGTGGTCAGTTGCAAGGGCGCTTGTTGTAGTGTGACAACATCCACCGCCGCTGGTGGCATCTGGCGTCCTCCTTCGGGAGGGGCTTCTTTACAGCCGGTCAGCAAGCTGGCCGTCAGCACGGTCAGGAGCGTGGCATAAGCGAAAGGTCGTTTTTGCATGGTTTGCATAGAAAATTACAGCCTCTGTCTTCCATGGTAGGCACGTACGGAGAAGCTTCCGATTGGCACCTTGGTTCGGGATCTATAATATACATACATTCATGAATGTATGTAACGGGGTGCGGGTGAATTAACAGGCAGCATGTCACACATAATGAGACATAAATCGGCCGGAAAATTCAGGATTACTGCGTTACAATGGCAAATTCAGCGAGCTGTATCTCATTTGGTCAGCTGCTATTACACGGAGTTACACGAGGGCAATGTGAGGATGCCGAGATAGTGGAGGCAGGTGAGTAGGGTTGCCTTGTCAGAGCGTATTTTCCGTTTCTCTAACAGATTATGGCCAGAAAAACCAAAGAAGAAGCACAGGAAACTCGGCGCCACATTATGCACACCGCGTTGGCGCAATTTTGCCAGCGTGGCTTAGCGCAAACGCGGTTATCTGATATTGCGCAAGCGGCCGGCGTGACGCGCGGAGCTATCTATTGGCATTTTGTGAATAAAGAGCAGCTATTTACCGAATTGTGGGAAGAGTTGTGCACGCCATTGGCGGCGCAGCTACGTGCGTGTGTGCAAGAGCAAGAATCCGATCCGCTCGGGCGGTTACGTGAGTTTTTGGATGCGGTGCTGAGCAATATTGTCTCGGAGCCGGTGTTGCACGATATGTTCCGTCTGCTGTTTAGCTCCGATGTGCAGGAAAGCGATAATCAGGATATCCGCGCTTACATGAGCCAGCACTCAGCGGGATTTTTCAGCGATCTGCGTGCGGTACTCGAGCATGCTAAAGCTTGTGGTCAACTGCCTGCCGAGCTGGATGCGGCGCGTTATGCCACCTTTATGCATTGCACCATTGATGGCTATATCATTAACTGGCTGAATTTCCCTGAGCGGGTTTGTTTGGCGCGCGATAGGGCGTTTATTCTCGAGACCTTGTTTGCCGCGTTGCCAGTGCCGCCGAGTGGCGACGTATAAGCGAAGGTGATTGGTCTTTATGGGTCTGGGTAACGATTTCGTTGCCAGCCGCTCTCTAATAGTACCATGCCTTGAGTAACTACATACCTCTAGTAACTGTATACCTCGAGTAGCAAGACCCACCTCGCAAAAGCAGGTGGGCCTTGTGTTAAGAACTTACGAGGTTAGCACTTATGGTATTAGAACTTGCGGCCATGGCATCCATAGCCATGACCATGAGCATCGTTATGAAATCAGCCGTGATGCGGGCACTGGTTCATATCCAATCCTAATGCAGTGGCAACCCCCATCCCGTAAGCCGGATCGGCGCGATAGCAGTTGCACACATGACGCCATTTGATGTGCTCATCCACACCGGTCATCGCGCGAGCGGTATTCTCGAACAGGCGCTGCTGTTCATCGGCGCTCATCAAACGGAACAAATCTCCCGGTTGTTGGAAGGGATCATCGCCCAACATGTGGTCGTAGTGATCGGCATCGCCATTGATGGCCAGTGGCGGCTCGCCGAATGTTGGTTGCTGTTCCCAACGCTGGTAGCTGTTTGGCTGAATGCTTGGCGTGCGACCGCCATTACCGTCTACGCGCATTGCGCCATCACGGTGGAATGACATCACAGGGCAGCGCGGTGCGTTAACCGGGATCTGGTGGTGGTTAACGCCTAAACGGTAGCGCGCGGCATCGCCATAGGAGAACAGGCGGCCTTGCAGCATTTTGTCTGGCGAGAAACCAATCCCCGGAACGATAGTGCTTGGCGCGAAGGAGGCTTGTTCCACTTCGGCAAAGTAGTTATCTGGGTTACGGTTGAGCTCCAGCACCCCCACTTCAATCAGTGGATAGTCTTTATGGGACCAGACTTTGGTCAGGTCAAACGGGTTAACGTGATACTGTTCAGCGGCTTTTTCTTCCATGATCTGCACATACAAGGTCCAGCGCGGGAAGTCGCCTTTATCAATGCTTTCCAGCAAATCACGTTGGAAGCTTTCACGATCGTTTGCCACGATAGCGGCTGCTTCGGCGTCAGTCAGGTTTTTGATGCCTTGCTGGGTGCGGAAGTGGAATTTCACCCAGAAGCGCTGATTATCCTGATTGATAAAGCTGTAAGTGTGGCTACCGAAGCCGTGCATATGACGGTATGAGGCCGGAATACCGCGGTCACTCATGGTGATGGTCACTTGGTGCAGCGCTTCAGGCAGCAGTGTCCAGAAATCCCAGTTGTTATTGGCAGAACGCATGTTGGTGTATGGATCGCGTTTAACCGCATGGTTCAAATCAGGGAATTTGAGCGGATCTTTTAAGAAGAACACCGGGGTATTGTTACCCACCAGATCCCAGTTACCTTGCTCGGTATAGAATTTCAGCGCAAAACCACGAATATCCCGCTCAGCATCTGCCGCGCCGCGCTCACCGGCTACGGTTGAGAAACGCGCGAATACTTCGGTTTTTTTGCCGATTTCGGCAAACAGGCTGGCTTTGGTATAGGCAGTAATGTCATGGGTCACGGTGAAATGGCCATACGCGCCAGAGCCTTTGGCATGCATACGGCGCTCTGGGATCACTTCGCGATCAAAGTGTGCCAGTTTTTCCAGGAACCAGACATCTTGCATCAGCAACGGGCCGCGCGGTCCGGCAGTCATTACGTTTTGGTTATCAGGTACCGGCGCGCCAAATGCGGTGGTCAGTTTATGGCTGTGTTCATTTTTTTGTTCTGACATGAATATCATTCCTTCGCTAAAAATCTGAACCAGCATAGCCCTCTTTAAAACGAAATGATGTCAGGTTTTACCAATCATTCTTATCTATAAAAACAATCAAACAAAATAATGAAGCGGGATACTGGTAAGTTCAGCGTCCAAATAAAAATGTGTATTGCAATTTGTTGTGCTGTGTATCGGGTAGTTGTAGCTGGCGAGAATAAATGACATCCGATGTATCTAGATTATTTTTGTAAGGTGGATGTTAATTTTCACGTAATGTGAGGGAAGAGTCGTTTTTAATACGTAACTCGCCAAGTGCACCCACAAGTCGGAAAATTAATAAAACTTGAGCGAATTTTTATTGTTGGGCTGTAGGGATGAGACTAACGTTAAACCCATGCGATGCAACGTGAATATAAAGTTAAACAGTTAAGCGGTTAAACAGTTAAAAAATAGGTGCTGATGATAATTGCTTTTGCTCTGGTTAGTTTGGTTCTTCTTTTTATTAAGCGTTTTGTTGAGCGTTTTATTAAATAGCGAGCCATTAATAAATTAGCCATTGATAAATGAGCGATGGCGAGAATGGGTTAGCACTTGTTGATAGCGTTATTTCTAGCGAGATTTTTGTTCAATACGGCTCAATTTAAATGTCCAATATTTAAATGTCTTAAGATGTAATATTTAAATAGAACATGCGAATAGTTGCTCAATGAGGATGTCAAAATGAAAAATTGTCACTCAAACTGCTCCGAGCATAATGGTTCTCTGAATGCCAATAAAAAATGGGCAAAATATCGTCGCGATATGTTGTCTTCTTTCCCGTCTCCATTTAATGAAGGTGCGGACTCATTATCCGAATCGATTGCTCACGCAGTACGCAATTTAAATAAACTGCGTCCTGATGCACAGGGCCCAGCTTATTTAGGGAGCGATCCTGCGTTAACCATTGATTTTGACAAGGTTAAACAGGTTGAACTGAACCCAGGGATGACCCCTGTGGGTGAAGTGATCGATCAAACCACCAAACTGTTTGAAGGTTTACCAAACTGGGGTCACCCGTTGACCATGTGTAACGTGATCCCACAAGCGAACTCAGCCTCTATTGTGGCTGCGGTGTTGTCTGAGATTTTCTCACCTAACATTTTGGAAGGGGAATATTCCTGGAACGTGCACCGCGCTGAGCTGGAAAGTGCCGGTATGCTGGGGAATTTGATTGGTTGGAATCCGCTGCATACCGGTTGTGTGTATACCTACGGTGGTTCAGGTTGCTGGACTTACCATGTCAAATACGCGCTGACCCGTGTGTTGCCTGATTCGCGCCATACCGGTATTCGTACCGATGCCAAAGTCATCTGTTCACAACAAGCGCACTACACCATGCTGAACAGCACTGACTGGATGGGGCTGGGGATGGATAACATCATCACCGTGCGTACTGATCCAGAAACCAATGCGATGGATTTGGCCCATCTGGAAGAGATCTTAAAACAGCTGCAAGCCGAGAAAACACCGGTGGCTTCTGTGGTCTGTACTATGGGGACAACCGATGCGAACGCCTTTGACCCAGTGGCGGGGGTGCGTAAACTGCTGGATCAATATCCAAACGCTGAGCCTTACGGCAAAGCACTGCTGTATTGCGATGCGGTAGTGTGCTGGTCTTGGTTAACCTTCAAAAAATATGATTTCGTGGCTAACCCACTGGAATTTACTGATGAGTTGCTGCCATTTATCAAACACAACTATCAGTGTCTGGAAGCCATGAAATATGCCGATGCGGTGGGTATCGACTTCCACAAAGCCGGTTGGACTCCATACGCCAGCAGTTGCTTCGTATATAAAAACAGCAGCGAATTTGAAACTATCTTGAAACGTCCAGGCTCTGCGTACTTGCAACCTCGTTCACCGTACAACCCACTGGATTACACCTTAGAAGTGTCTCGTGCGGCAACCGGTGCCTTGGCCGGTTGGGCAACCTTGAAGTTCTTCGGTTATGAAGGTTTCCAAGCGGTTTTGGGCGGTATTTTAGAGAACCAGTTCTATCTGCGTGAACGTCTGCATGAAAAAGCCGACATGGTTTGCGTCAACCCAGATAACTTCGGTCTGGTCACTCTGTTCCGTGTCTATCCACGTGATGTGATTGCGCATGAGCAGTATGAGCGTGAACTGACCGATCCGGCTTACAAAGCACAGTTGATGAAATACAACGAACTGACTTTGAAAGTGGGGGACAAACTGTATCACTGGTTCCGCAGTGGCAAAAAAATCAATGGCAAATTCACCCCTTATCTGAGCTTCAGTACCGGTTTCCGGGTTACCGAATATAACCGTGACGGTGCCGCTCCCGATGCCAAAGTGTTTGCACTGAAAGCGTTCCCTATGAACGTCTTTATTACCGAGGACATCATGCAGCATGTGGTTGACTGTGTTCAAGCAGCCCGCGATGAAGTGATGGCCGAGGAAAATGCATAACGGCGCATCACACGGGAGTTGATCCTGTCTGGGAGCGTGCTGAAAAGGGACGCTCCCTTTTTTCTGGCAGGACGTTCAGAAGTGGAGTGGGATCCCCATAGGGGATCGGAGGATTTGCTATGTCATCTTCTGAGAACAAAACTGGCGCCGGACGCTCGGTGGCCAAAATCAGTGTGCTGGCCTTGGCGGTGATGAACATCACCACCGTGGTCAGTTTGCGGGGGCTGCCTGCAGAGGCGGAGTACGGGATCACCTCGGCGTTTTATTATCTGTTCGCGGCGGTGTTTTTCTTAATTCCGGTGGCGTTAGTCGCCGCAGAGCTGGCGACCGGTTGGCCACAAAAAGGCGGGGTGTTCCGCTGGGTGGGCGAGGCATTTGGCCATCGCTGGGGGTTTGTGGCTATCTATTTGCAGTGGCTCGCGACCACCATTTGGTTTCCTACCGTATTGATCTTTGCTGGGGTGGCACTGGCCTATATTGGCCCACATCCGGTGAGTGATGCCTCATTAGCCAGTAATCGCCTGTACACCATCTGCATTATTTTGGGCGTGTATTGGATTGCAACCTTGGTGACACTGCGCGGTCTACGTTCGTCATCACGGTTGGCAACCTTGGGGGGGCTAATTGGGACCATTATTCCGGCAGCTGTGCTGCTGATCCTGACCGTGCTGTATGTGCTGGGTGGTAATACCGTGCACTTTGTGGCGTCAGCCAGTGATTTTTTCCCTGATCTGAGCAAACTAAACAATCTGGTACTGGCGGCAAGTATTTTCCTGTTCTTCGGCGGTATGGAGATCAATGCCGTACACGTGGTTGAAGTCGAGAATCCTTCCCGTAATTACCCGATCGCGATTATCAGTGCGGCGGCGGTGACCGTGGTGATCTTTGTGTTTGGTACTTTGTGTATCGCCACCTTGATCCCGCAAAATAATATTAACTTGGTTCAAAGTCTGCTGGTGGCCTACAACGCACTGTTTGCTCACTTCGGTATGCCGTGGCTAGGTCAGCTGATGGCGGCTGCGTTGGCGTTTGGTGTGCTGGGGCAAATCACCGCGATTGTGGCGGGCCCGTCTACCGGTCTGCTGCAAGTTGGGCGTGAAGGCTATCTGCCACCGTTCTTGCAAGCGACCAACAAAAATGGTGTGCAGTCACATATCCTGTTCTTCCAAGGCTTGATTGTCAGTGTGATCTCCATTTTGCTGGTGGTGCTGCCGTCTGTGCAGTCGGCGTATCAGATCTTGGGTCAGCTCGCCTGCATCTTGTATCTCATCATGTACATCATGATGTTTGCTGCCGCCATTTACCTGCGTTACTCCCAACCCAATACACCGCGTCCGTATCGCGTTCCCGGCGGTAATCTGGGGATGTGGATCATCGCAGGGATGGGCTTTTTAGGCTCGGTCGTGGCTTGCGTGTTGAGCTTTATTCCACCATCTCAAATCTCAGTGGGTAATCCAGAGTCCTACGTACTGATTTTGTTGATCGGTACCGTGGTGTTCTTTGCCATTCCGCTTTGGATTTATGCCTGCCGTAAACCGCAGTGGAACTGCCAATCTGAGTCAGACGATCAATAACGTTACGCGCTTAACCGGTGAGCTGTTGCACCGGTTAAGTCGTCTCTGCGTAATTGAAGGAGAGTCATGTATGCGTGCCGTTAAAACCGGTGCTGTAGCGGCCACCCTGACCGCCGGTACTTTTGCACTCATGAATATTACCACGGTGGTCAGTTTGCGTGGCTTGGCGGCAGAGTCGGAATATGGCCTCAGCGCCGTATTTTTCTATCTGTTTGCAGCGCTGTTTTTTCTGATCCCTGTGTCATTGGTGGCCGCCGAACTGGCGACTGGTTGGCCGCAAGAAGGCGGCGTATTTCGCTGGATTGGCGCGGCGTTTGGTCAGCGGTTGGGTCTGTTAGCGATTTATTTGCAGTGGCTGGCGACCACCATTTGTTTTCCGACCATGCTGATTTTTGCTGCCGTGGCCTTGGCGTATACCGGTAATTATCCGGCGCACAATGCTGAACTGGCGGCCAGTAAAGATTACACGCTGGCGGTGGTATTAGCCGTGTACTGGCTGGCGACCTTTATCACGCTACACGGGGTAAAATCGGCCTCGCGGATCAGTGCGCTGGGGGGCTTAATCGGGACGCTGATCCCGGCGTTGATTTTGCTGGTCTGCGGGATTTGGTATGTTGCCAGTGGTCATCCGGTGCATCTGGCGTGGTCGTGGGATGGGCTGTTGCCGCAGCATATGCAGTGGCAAACTTGGGTATTGGCGGCCAGTATTTTTCTCTATTACTCAGGGATGGAGATCAATGCGGTTCACGTGCGTCAGTTGGAGCAGCCATCGCGTAATTATCCATTGTCGATTGCCATTACGGCGGTCGTCACCGTGGTAGTACTGATTTTGGGGACGCTGACCATTAGCGCCGTATTGCCGCATAACGACATGAATCTGGTGCAAGGGTTACTGCATACCTATGACCTGATTTTCAGCGCGATGGGGTGTCCGTGGTTAGGTCAAATTTTGGCGGCGATGTTGGCCATCGGGGTGCTCGGTCAAGTGACTGTGATTGTGGCAGGCCCGTCCAGCGGTTTGCTGGTGGTAGGTCGCGAAGGGATGCTACCGCGTTGGATGCAGCAGGTTAATCGTCATGGGGTGCAGCGCAATATTTTGTTGCTACAAGGGGCGATTGTCAGCGTGCTGTCGATAGTGCTGGTCTGTTTGCCATCCGTGCAGGCGGCGTTTCAGATTTTAGGGCAGTTGTCGGGGCTGTTATATCTGTTGATGTACATCTTGCTGTTTGCTGCGGCGATCGCACTGCGTTACCGCGCGCCGGAGGTGGTGCGTCCGTACCAAATTCCGGGGGGAAAAGCGGGGATGTGGTTAGTCGGTGGTGCCGGATTTTGTGCCACCGGTGTGGCTTTTATCCTGAGTTTTATGCCGCCGTCTCAAATTGTGGTCGGTAGCGCGGCCTTGTATGTCGGGATTTTGATCGTCGGCGCCATTGGCTTTGTGTCTGTACCGTTCATTTTGTACGCCTTGCGCCGCCCAGAGTGGAATACCGCGGGGAATAACACTAAGGCGTAACATTGCTTGGACTTGCGTGAGGGGGCGAATAGCACTGAAAACATTTAGCTTCACTTTAGTCAATCATCGGCAAGGGCGCGGGATGAATTCGCGCCCTTTTGTGTTAGCAATATGAATGTTAATACGTTCGCACACCAACCGCGATGATGCTGTCTCGCCTTTATCGGTTATTCCATCGATTGTGGCTGTTTGCGCAGCTCTCTCGGGCACATAGCAAAACGTTGGTGGAAGAGAGAGGAAAAATAGGCCGCAGAGCCATAACCTAAGTTACCGGCGATCTCGGTGATCGGCAGCGCGCTTTGCCGTAAAAGGCGTAGCGCTTCTAGCATTTTGATTTCATGGATAAAGTTAACTAACGAGCCAACCTCTTGCGTGGCTTTGCGCCGTAAGGTCGCTTCTGACATATGACAGGCTTGTGCAAGTTCAGGGATACTCCAACTGCGGCTCAGATCGGCCATCACTAATGCGCGCACTTGGCTGGCCAAGGGTTGTCCTACATGGTCGCACAGAATACTGATCACTTGGGGATTGTGGTTTACCAAGGCGTTGAGAAGTAAGTGCACTAGCGTTTGTGCTTGGAATTGCTCACTAATTTCTTCTTGCCCTTCAGTAGGATGTTCTACGGTATGCTCTGCGATATAGGTTACCGAGTTCTGCGCGGGAGCGAGCAATTGACCTAAGACGAAGTCCGGCACCGCTTGTTGCAACAAGTTAGGTAAGCTGCACACATCTTGGCAACCGGCAGCATGCAGACGCGCGTGTCTTTGGCGCTGCGCTAACGCGTTGTAGTTTAGATTAAATGAACCAATCCATTCAGCGCTAAGCCCTAAACTGTGCATATTGGGTGTCAGTGGTGCATGGTAAGGCAGTAAACGACAATGACGGCCGCTATTGAGTAATAGTGCATCGCCCTTGCGGCACAGGATCTTTTGCTGATTAACCTCGAGAACAAAGTCACCATCATCTGCCCAAATCAATAATCGCTCTGGTGTACTGAAATCTGCAGCAGGAAGGCCAGATAAATGCTCTAACGTGAAGGTTGCGACCGGATGCGGCTTACTTTGCGTGGCATGTGTCGCTCTGGCCAACACGGTTTCGGTCACGGATACCGGTGATGAGAATAAAGTTCGCAGCAAATAGACCTCCTCGAAATGCGAGTTAGGCGTGACCCGATATCGGCATCACGCTAACTCTTTGCCATACCCTAGCATGGGCATTGATTGCTGGAGGTGACGGTACTTAAGTGAATGTGTCGTAGTGTATCGTTTTAACGCTCGAGCGAAGTAAAATGCTAGCCGATGAAAACGACAACAAAACCGGTTTAACTATCTGGCTTTAAACGCATTTTTGTCTAGATTGTGCTTTTTCATTTTCAAATACAGCTTTTTGCGTGGAATACCGAGATGGTTGGCGGTTTCAGTGATCTTGCCGGAAAAGATAAACAACGCATCTTCTAAGAGTTTGCGTTCGTAGTCATTTAGCATTTCATCCAGATCGCCACTGACTGGCGCGACCGATTTATCTGCCTGCTTACTGAGGGTATCCACCATACCAATGGCATAAAGCTCGGCAACATGCTTTAACTCTCGGATATTGTTGTGCCAAGTATGTTCTTCGAGTTTATAGATATATTCATCGATAAATTCAGGTGTTTCTTTGCCTAAGCGAAGGCAGGATCTTTTTACAAAATGGATAAATAATGTTCTGATATCTCGCTTGCGATTGCGTAGCGCGGGTAGCGTAATGCGAAACTGCGATAGAAAATAATACAGTTCAGGCAGCAAAGCCCCTTGCTGTAATAAACTGTCTGCATCATGTTGAATAATGAAGATAAAGCGCAGCTTTTTAACCTCGGCGCGATCATTTTCCAACAGAAACATCGTAAGCCATTGTTGATGCGGTAACGAGAGCTGCTCAGGGCTGATAATCAGGCATGAACCATAGGCACATTGCTTGATTTGCATTTTGAATTGTTCAAAGTCATCATGAATAACAGCATTGAAAATCAGCTGCGGGTGTTCATGCCGTGAACTTAACTCGAGCAACAGTTCAGCGACTGTATTTTTCCCGGTGCCCGGTTCGCCGGCGATTAAAATGTCTTTGTCCATTTGCGAGAACAGGGATACTTGCTCTCGGATGAGATTAATCTGTGGGCTATTGCCGAGCAATGATTTTTTGAGTGATTTCTTAATTTCATATTTACGATTTAAACGTGCAACACGCTGTTGGCTGATGGTTTTGATTTTTTCCAATAACAGCGGCGGGTTTATCGGTTTTTCAATAAAATCGCTAGCACCTTTGGTCATCGCGTTGACAGCCAAAGGAATATCGCCATGCCCGGTGATCATCACGACCGGCAGCTCAGGATCAATCTCCATGCACTTAAGCAACACATCCATACCATTCATTTCTGGCATGTAGATATCACAGAGGATGAGGCCGGCAAAGTCAGCGGTTATAAATTCTAAGGCGCGGTGCGGAGATGAAAAACATTTCACTTTATAGCCAGATAGGCTAAGTAAATGTCGGTAGGATTCTAATACATCACTGTCATCATCGATAATAACGATAGTGATATCTTGTAGTGAAATATTAGTCATGATTAAACTCCAAAATAATCATGGCACCTTTATTTAATGCCGATGCTAAATAGATGTCGCCGTGTAAGCCTTTGGCCAGAGAGCGGGAGATAGATAGCCCAAGGCCTAATCCTACCTCTTTAGTACTGATAAATGGCGTGAATAACTTTTCAACAATATCGGGCGCAAATCCGTTACCACTGTCTGAAACTGATAGCGTAAAATTACCTTTATTATAATCGAGCAGATCCACGTGAATAACCGGCTTTGTTGAACCCGCCATTGCATCTAACGCATTAACATAGAGGTTGATCAATATTTGCTCGAAATGCGTTTGATTCAGCGGCCACAGGGTTTCGCTGGGAATATGATTGTATAACGAGCATTGTTCCTTTTTCGCGCGTGATTCAACCAAGGCTAATGAGTCTTGTACCAGCGTATTGACATCACAAACGGTCAATGTGGTAGCTTGTGGCGATTTTTTGGAGAATGTGCGTAGATTAGTGATGATTTTGCGCATGCGTTCGGCAAGTGCGCTGATTTTTTCAATGCTGGCTTGTAATGTCTGATCGCCCGATTTAATTGCCTGAGCGTGACTGGTATACAGATACATATTCATCGCCGAGAGTGGCTGATTTAATTCGTGTGCAAGACTGGTCATGGTCTGGCCTAATACCGCCATTTTGGCGGTTTGAATAAGGTCATCCTGCATTTGAATACGTTGTTGAATTTCTGTCCTCAGTTCAATATTTTTACGCCGTAAACTCTCAGTTTGCTTGTTAACCAGACGTTGTAATCGTTTCCGGTTAAGCTCTTGTTTTGTAATGTCAGTCAGCGTAATGATAAATTTATCTTTTGCGCCTTGTTGGTAAGTGTTTATGTAAAATGAGTAATATTCTGTTTCATTGGCACTCGCAGCATCGAGCATATGAGAAATGATGATCTCATGACCTTGCTGATAGCGTGATGCAGATTGATCATCAAACAACGCTTGAATTACTTTCTGGTTATTATCCGAGAATAACTCCCAAATCATTTTTGGTCTATCATCGATATAGTTTAATACTTCAGCGGCTTTACTATTGATCGACTCAATCAAGCCATTGGTTTTGCATGTAATGATGCAGGCATGGGTATTGTTGATAAGATTAAGCGCATCTAGGCGCTGGATCTCTTTCATCTGAGCACAAAAGGCATGTAATTCATTACTGAGTGCTGAGATTTCATCGTGGCCATCAATTTTAGCAATGTTATAGTCGGTTTGTCTGATGACCTTACTGATATTGCTGCTCAACACATTGAGTCGATTAATAAAGTGCTTTTTAATTAATACCACCGCAGTGAAAAGACTGAGCGAGGTGGTCACCAGTAAGATGATGAATAAGACTTTATTACCTTGTTGAGTAGTTGCATTGGTGGTGGCGATAAGCGTTTGCAGCTTGTGTTTGGATGTGAGCAGTGATTGTCCAATTTGCGCTTTGTATTCAGTAATGGCACTGTTTAATCGCTTCTTAACGGATGCTAGCTCACTGTCCGTTGCTCTAAGTTGGTTAATGGTGCTATGGAATTCTCCGTTGTACTTGGCCAGTAACAAGAGGGCAGAGATAATTTGGCGATGAGAGACCGTTGATGGATAGCTTTTCAACACTTCCAATGAGCGGTTGATGTCATCAATTTTGGTTTGGATAAACAAAAATGTTTGGTTTACATCACGATGATGATTATCCGCCGACACTTCATTGAGTAAGTTGGTTAGCTCATTCTCATCCATTACTAGCTGTTGCATATAGGAGAGCTCGGTCAACATCGTGGTAACCGATTCTTTAGTATGCGAGTAATGGATTTGCCCGTTGATATTCCAACTAATTTCTTGCAGTAACGGCCTCGCTTCCTCTATCGCGTCATAGTGGAGGGCATTGATCAAATCACGTGCTTTAACCAATTGGTTAGACAGCGCAATCTTATGCTTAATCAATTTACTTTGTTCAAAAGTCAGGGCTTTGACTTTCTGATTAATAGCGCGCAGGTGAGTGTCTTGCGTATCCGTTAGATTCTCAAGCTCAGCGACTACGGTATTAATTTTATGCTCTTTTCTAATGATATCCGTAATTGCGGAAGCGTTAGAGATATCTGCTACCAATAAAAGCAATTGGTTGCTTCGCGTATCGATTTCATGTTGTGCATTAACGGCACTAATGTTACTAGCTAGTGTGGTC
The DNA here is from genome assembly GCF_000800945.1 of Plesiomonas sp. ZOR0011. Lineage (NCBI taxonomy): Bacteria > Pseudomonadati > Pseudomonadota > Gammaproteobacteria > Enterobacterales > Enterobacteriaceae > Plesiomonas > Plesiomonas sp. ZOR0011. Next base: position 6,826 of record NZ_JRKB01000063.1, on the reverse strand, counting down.
GTGATGTTATTGGATAAGGACGACCAGACAAAATAGCCGATACAGCCTGTTATAAAAGTCAGTGATGATTGTAATAGGCAAAACAGCATGAGCCGTTTTCCTAACGGAAAGTGTGCCAGCATAATCAGTTACTCTATGGTACGCAGTATATCTAATGCTTTATCGATATTGAGCCGAAATTTTTTCTCGAGGGATTCGCTGAACATGACTCGCTCATGGGATTGAGGAGGCAGGTTCGCGAGTTGTAACACATGGGCTGACTCTGACTGCGCCTGAGTAATAATCGGTGTAGAAAGTAGCTGTTTTGCTTGCGTAATTTTATGTTGTTCTGCCGAAGTGAGACGGCGCTTTTCTTTCTGGTGAATATCTCCCCACACTTGTTGCAATATCGGCGTATGTGCCACGATCGTTTTATCGAACAGCAATTTGACCAAATTGCTCCGCTTAAGCATCAACGTCTGATCGACAGAGTAGGGTTTTTCGGGTGATTGCTCACTGGTTTGTATAGCGTGTTTTTTAAACGCTCGCATCGCATGGCTTTCATCGGTGGAAAGCTGTTGCAAATAGGCTAAGAAATCGTGTGTCGCTGCTTTATTCGCACTATTGTGGATGATGCCATAATAAACCGGAATGATCGGCCCTTTGCGGATCGGACGATAAGTGATGTATTTCAGTTTATCTTGTTGCTTGAGTGCGTAGCTATCAATGACGGGGCCAACACCGACAACGCCACGGGATACACTTTCAGACACGCCAAAACTGCGCGCTGACACGCCGCGTAAATTACCGCCGATTTCTAACAATAATTGCCACCCCGCATCCCAGCCGTATTGTTGTAAGATACTTTCGACCATAATGTGCGTTGTGCCAGAGCGTGAGGGCGAGCTCATGGTGATATGGCTATGAAATTCCGGTTTTGCCAGCGCCTGCCATGTGTCTGGTGGCGTAATATTGAGCTTTTTGAGATATTCTTGATTATAGATAAACACGGTTTCTGAATAGGCGAACGGAATAAAAGATAGAGTGCTGTCTAGCATTCCGTTATTTTTTTGTAATGCATTAAACAAAAAGGGTGACGAAGAAAGCACAACATCCGGTTGTACCCGACCATCATTTAACAAACGAAGAACGGACTCCGTTTTTCGATAAATAATATCGATATTTGCGCTAGGGCGATACTGTCGATAATCATCCAGCAGTTCGGATGAAATTTCCTCTGAGAATGATGTAATTATCGCCAGTGATTGCTCTTTGGCGTTGGCTGACGCTGGATAAATGGCCGTAAATAGCATGCCAACAAACAGACGAATTATAATTATTGCTCTGTACATTCTGTGGATGACTTCAAAGTTTTGTAAGTGAATAAAAAATTAAACACGTAAAGATAAAAACAAGTTGAGATAAATTGGTACGCTGGTTTGTATTATACGACGCAAATTTGACACAACACAGCATCGCTATTCCCAAAACTGACACACCACAAATGACATTTGAGTCAATCACGACTCAAATTGCTGATTTTGTCTCGTTTTCTCATTCATTTTACTTTGCTCCCAGCTTCATAACCCGCTCTCTGGAACACCGCTATCTCGTTAGTTCGCCAGCTATGCCAATCCTGGAGTGGCGAGATGATCATGATTAATACGTTATGAAGCCCATTAGTTACTTTCATTACAATGGGATGAATGAAATGTTTGATTTTTTTAAGACCAGAGCTGATAAGCCGGTGATCGAAGCATCATCCGAGCAAATCAAAAAGATCTACCGTAAATATCAATGGCAAGTTTTTCTCGGCTTGGTGTTTGGCTATGCCATGTTCTATGTAACACGCATGAGCTTAAACGTGGTGAAAAAACCGATGCTGGATGCGGGTATTGTTACCGTTGATGAGCTCGGTGTAATTGGTTCCGGTTTCTTGCTGACTTATGCGATCGGTAAATTCTCAAACGGATTTTTGTCTGATTACGCCAATATCGGGCGTTTCATGTCATTTTCCCTGTTGTTATCCGCCATCACCTGTATTTTGATGGGGATGAACACCGCCACCTTCTTCTTTGTTGGCTTGTGGGCGCTGAATGGTTGGTTCCAATCTGTGGGTTCGGCACCGTCATGTGTGTCTATTTTCCAATGGTTCTCACCAAAACAACGTGGTTCCGTTTACTCCGTTTGGGGTGGCTCACGTAACTTGGGCGAAGGGATCACCTGGGTTCTGACTGCATCTGTCGTGAGCTACTTTGGCTGGCGTGCGGGTTTTATCGGCGCGGGTTTGGCAACACTGGCAGCCGCTATCTGCATGTTCTTCGTGTTGAAAGACCGTCCACAAACTTATGGTCTGCCAACCCCAGCTGAAGCGTTCGGGGAAGAGAGCGAAATCAAAAAAGCGGTTAACCCACAAGAGATCCGCAAGGCACAGCTGTTTGCTATTAAGCAGCCTACCGTATGGTTAATTGCTGCTGCTTGTGCGGCGATGTATGTCTCGCGTTATGCGATGAGCTCTTGGGCCGTACTGTATCTGCAATCGCAAAAAGGCTACAGCCTGATTGATGCTGGCTTTGCCATGTCATCCTACCCAATTGCCGGTTTCTTCGGGGCTATCTTAGCCGGTGTGATCTCCGACAAACTGTTCCACTCTAATCGTCATATTCCAACACTGCTGTACGGTTTGGCTAACGTAGGTGGTATGTGCTTGATGTTCTGGGGCCCACAAAGCCGCGTGATGGATGCAATTGCGCTGGGCCTGATTGGTTACGCGATTGGCGGTTTGGTGGTGTTCTTGGCGGGTCTGACGGCTTGCGACCTGATGCCAAAAACAGCGGTTGGTGCGGTAAAAGGCTTCATCGGTTTGTGCTCTTATGTAGCGGCATCAGCGCAAGAGCTGGTATCTGCGGCACTGATTAAAACCTCTGAAGTGAATGGCGTGACCATGTATGATTTTTCTACCGTGAAATATTTCTGGCTTGGCGCAGCCGTGACGTCCGTTATTTTGGCCATGACCGTATGGAATGCCAAAAAAGTCGTTGATTATTAATACCTGCCACATCAACAACGTGAAATAAACGTAATGAAATAAGCGGTCAAGGTAACAGTGGCCGCTTATTTCTCAGTAAGGTTTAGCTTATGCGCAAGACAAAGATTATTGCCACCTTAGGCCCCGCATCCAATTCATTGGAAAAGATTTCAGATCTTATTATGGCGGGTGCGAATGTATTTCGACTGAATTTTTCTCACGGCACTCAAGAACAACATCAGAAAACTGCGGCATTAGTGCGTGTGGCTGCGGCGAACTTAGGGCAAGAAGTAAAAATTCTGGCCGATTTGCAGGGGCCTAAAATTCGGATCCGCAATTTTGCCGCTGGTGAAGCGGTTATTTGTAATGGTGAGTCGTTTACGCTGCATGCCGATCCACAGGTGATGGGCGATCATCACGGTGTTGCGTTGGATTATCCTGAATTATTACAGGATATCGCCTGCGGCGATCGTTTAATGCTAGATGATGGCAAGATTCAATTGCAGGTCGAGGCGATTGCCGATGACCACGCATTGACTACCGTGATTCAAGGCGGGATTTTAAAAGATCGTAAGGGAATAAATTTGTTGGGCGGGGGCTTATCGGCTCCAGCACTGACGGAAAAGGATCGGCAAGATTTGCGCGTCGCCACTGAGATTGCGGCTGATTTCATAGCTGTCTCTTTTCCTAAATCGCCGGCCGATCTTATTGAGGCTAAATGCTTAACGGCGCAAGCCGGCTCAAAAGCGCAAATTATTGCCAAAATAGAGCGCGCCGAAGTGGTGGATACCGATGCCAACATCATTGCCATGATCAATGAGGCTGATGGGGTGATGGTGGCGCGCGGTGATTTGGCGGTTGAAATTGGCGAAGCGCGCTTACCGGCGGCGCAAAAGCGAATTTTGCATTTGGCATCAGCAATGAATTGTCCTGCAATCACGGCTACGCAAATGCTGGAGTCAATGATTCATAGTCCGGTTCCGACGCGAGCAGAGATTTTGGATGTGGCGAACGCCGTACTGGATGGTAGCAGTGCATTAATGCTGTCGGCGGAGTCAGCCAGTGGTGCTTACCCTGTAGAAGCCGTCGCGATGATGAATCGCATCATCAGCGGTATTGAGAAAGACATGCTGAAATATCCGGAGGTGCTTAACTAAAAGATAAATTTGTTTCGCTATGGCGAGAGGGCGTTTTCAGGTTTTCGCTATGACTCGTCAGTATTTCTCTGTAAGTCTGTTCTGTATTTATAGAGAAATATACTGAGTTCTATCATGTGGTATCTTTTGTAGTGGGTGATTTTTGACCCAGGTCAAGAATGAAACCGTTAGCCATCCTTTCAATAGGATGGCTTTTTTTTTCATGCAATACTTGCTAGTCAAGGATGAAATAATAAGCAGGATTGTGATGCCGAAACAAGGAATGAATACGGTTGCACATGCTGAGAGCACGATTCGGACGAGGAAAAAATATTACCTGCTATTCAAGGTAATGATTATTCTTGTTTTCATCACGCTGATTATCTCGTTTGCGATTGCCATTATAAACTTCCACGCTTACTCAGAACGCCAAGTTAATGGGTATAAACACTTATTATTCACATTAGGGAACTCTTATTTATATGAGCATGTGCGCGGGAGTGAAAATCAACTCCAAGCATTAGAATCTCGTCTGAATAAGCAGGAAATCGCTGCTGGCGGGCAGGTCTTTACCGATGTTTGGCCAATCGTACATAAAATAAAATTAGAAGAAGATCATCATATCTTTTTCTACAACGCAATGAGTGGCTGTGTTGATGCATACCCCTTATGGGTTCAACCTGAGCATTATGATGCGACCATACGTCCGTGGTATCAATTGATTGAACAGCATACTTATTTACCGCAGTGGATTGGGCCTTACGTTGAAGCGAGTGGGGCGACTCGGGTGCTGACGCTCGGTAAAGCCATCACATCTGATTCAGGCAATACCTTAGGCGCATTAATGGTAGATATGCCACTTAGCTCGATTGATAAGCTGTTGTCTCGTATGGTTGCCGATGATTCGATTACTTTGTTTGTTCGCCATGACGGCTCTGAAAATACACGCGATATTATTTCAGTGATCAATCCGCGCTTGATGCCCAAGGTGCTGCCAACCGCAGAAAATACCTACTCCTCTTTACAAGGCTTAAAACAGGGTGTTTTTTTACGCCAACCACTCTCTTATGTGCCCTGGGAAATTGGTATCTATGTGCCGGTGGATAATTTTCGGCAGGCATTTATGCACGAGTTTGTCATGTTGGTCATTCCTATCTCCTTAATTGTATTGCTTTCTGCATTAGGATTGCGTGCATTACTTAAAATATTTCGCCAAGAGTTAGGGTTAGTGGAGCAAGAGTTCACGCTGTTATCAGAAAATCAAACGTCACAGTTAGATAAAGAAGCGCACAATGCATGGTTTGTGGATAGAAGTATTTCGGTACTTAAAGAGCATTATAAAACCTATCATTTAAGTTTACGTCTTGATCCATTGACGAAAATTTTTAATCGCCGCGCTTTTGATGAAGATATGGCGCTGGCCGTGCAGCATAACACCCACTTTGTACTGGTCTTGATTGATGTCGATCGCTTTAAGCTGATTAACGATACCTGGGGGCATGCTTTTGGTGATGTGGTGCTACGCCGCGTCTCTGGCGTGCTGGCCGAAGAGCTGGGCGTGGCGCATGTGTACCGCATCGGCGGTGATGAGTTTGCGGCCATACTGCCACTGCAAGGGCGCGCACTGACTTCGGTATTAGAGCAACTCCAGACGGTGATCCGCGCATTACGTTGGCGGGAAAATAGCTGTCGCGTAACCTTGAGTATGGGCGTAGCAAATGGCCCGCAACCGGCGGCAGTATTGTTCGAGCAAGCTGATCAAGCGCTGTATAAGAGCAAGAGTGTGGGGCGCAATTGCTGGCATTACTTTACGCGCGAAGACATTCGTGAAGGCATTGAAGAATCGGTCGATGGTTAAGGCCGCCGATCTTTGCGGCCTAACCATGATAATTAAGCTTGAGCACTAAAATGTAGATGGCAAAACTTATTGGTAGTTAAAGCTGTCTGGGTGATTGGCTAAACTGCCACTGAGCGCAGCGAACAGCACCGTTTTACCATCAATGGATAAATCATCGCTGACATTCAGCCAGGTCAGCTGTTGTGCGGTGCTGTCTTCATTGCTGCGTGACAGCACACCGGCCATGGTATGGCTTTGCGGTGAGTACAGCATCGCCAGTTGTTCAGCCGCACAGTCATGCGGTTTGCAGGCGCTGAATACCCAATATTCTTTGCCATCAAGGCGTACTGTTTGTGTTGGTGAATCGGTGCTGCCTTTTTTGACCCACGCAGGCAGAGTGTGTTTGCCTTGCATCACGGTAAAGGCTTGGCTGGCGGCAGAATCCTGCTGCAACGAGCCCAGTGTCGGTAACTCTTGGGCATGGGCGGAAACAGAAGCCAGCGATAAACAGGATGCGAGTGACAGACTCAGTGCAATCAGTGTTTTTTTCATCATTTATTCTTGAGTGGTTCTTGATTAGTGAATGTATGCAACGTATTGCTCACATTAGCAGCCTGTCGGTGCTATTTCAATTGGCCAAACAATTAACAATCACGAACTATGGAAAATAGAGAAGAAATAAAAATAGAGAAAAAATAAAAAGCGGGAAGATAAAGCACGGAGAGGATAAATAGCAAAAAGCCTGTCTTAATGACAGGCTTTTTATAATTCTGGTCGGTGAGAGAGGATTCGAACCTCCGACCCACTGGTCCCAAACCAGTTGCGCTACCGGACTGCGCTACTCAC
>NZ_JRKB01000062.1:0-95258 GCF_000800945.1 Plesiomonas sp. ZOR0011 | reverse complement strand
GCCGATGGTAGTGTGGGGTCTCCCCATGCGAGAGTAGGGAACTGCCAGGCATCAAATAAGTGAAGAGCCCATCCTAGCGGATGGGCTTTTTGCGTTTGGGGTTTTTGATTTTAATGTCATTGAAGTTTTATCCTCTCTTCTTCCTTCCCAGCGTTATTCCCCGTTTGCCTTTTTATCTCAGCTTTCGTTCATTCTCTTCTATTTGCTCTCGTTTTCGGGGGAGATAAACGGCGGGCTGGTGTGGGCGTAGAGCTGTGGTCAGAATCGTAATCGCCAGCGCATAAGGCGCTATGTGGCCTTACTAAATGATGCTGATGAGTGATTTATGCAGCGTTAGGTACGTTGTGCTGTTGATTGCGGTGCTCTGTTTTTTCCCGTATTGTTCTTATCTCTTATCTCTTATCTCTTATCTCTTATCTCTTATCTCTTATCTTGGTATCCCTTTTAGAGGGGTTTGTGGCTGAGCTTGGAGTATGCGAATCAGACGAGGTGCAGGTTATACCCCCGCGTAGGCATAGCTATTATGGATGAGGCGTGTATACCGTAAAGTACATCAATAAACGCGCGCGAAAGGCGCTGTGGCGAGAGTTTGTCTGTTGGAATATAAAGCGCTGCGTAGCGAATCGGAAGGCGTGTATTAGCCTGCTTGAGCGTGTGTGATGATGGGGCAATGACGAGGCAAAGAAGAGGGAGTGTAGGGATAAAATAAAAGCCACCTGAAAGGCGGCTTTTATTCGTAAACCATAGGATAGAGGAGTCCTATTAGTTCATACCGTATTTCTTCAGCTTCTTGCGCAGAGTGCCACGGTTGATACCCATCATCAGTGCTGCACGGGTTTGGTTGCCGCGAGTGTACTGCATGACCATATCGAGAAGAGGCTGTTCAACTTCAGCCAGTACTAATTCGTACAGCTCATTAACGTCTTGGCCGTTTAACTGAGCGAAGTAGTTCTTCAGCGACTGTTTTACGGAGTCACGCAGTGGTTTGTGAGTGACCTGATCCTGAGCATTAATAGTAGCAACAGTCAGTACGTCAGAATTAACGCGTTGTTCGAACATGGTTCTTTCAGCTCTTTTTTATTTTTACGCAAGATTATCAAAATAAGCATCTAACGCTTCCAGCTGTTCGCTGGCATCCTCTATCGCGTTAAATGCACGCCGAAACTGGTCGTCGGGCGCATGTGCCTGTAAATACCAGGAAACATGCTTGCGGGCGATCCGATATCCTTTGCCGTGACCGTAAAAGTCATGCAGTGCTCGGATATGCCCGAGGAGTAACTGCCGAACCTCAGTCAGTGAGGGTGGCGGTAACTCTTCCCCCGTTTCCAGATAGTGCTGGATTTCCCGAAAGATCCAGGGTCTTCCCTGAGCGGCACGGCCTATCATCAGTGCGTCGGCACCAGTGTAGTCCAGAACCTCTCTGGCTTTGTGCGGGTCGGTAATATCGCCATTGGCAATCACCGGAATGGAAACCGCTTGTTTGACTGTCCGGATACTGTGGTATTCGGCATGGCCGTTAAACAGACATGCACGGGTTCGACCGTGTATGGCTAAGGCTTGTATGCCGCATTGTTCCGCGATCTGGGCAATCTGAACACAGTTACGGTTGTCCGTGTCCCATCCAGTACGAATTTTTAGGGTTACTGGCACATCCACCGCGTTCACGACGGCTTTTAAGATGCGCTCAACCAGCTCAGGATGTTGCAAGAGAGCGGAGCCCGCTAACTTACGGTTAATCTTCTTTGCTGGGCACCCCATATTGATATCGATGATCTGAGCGCCGTATTGCACATTCGCTTTGGCTGCTCCTGCCATATCGTCAGGATCAGACCCCGCGATTTGTACACTGCGGATCCCAGGTTCATCAGTATGTACCATGCGCAGGCGCGACTTATCAGTATGCCATACCTCCGGATTGGAGGACATCATCTCTGATACAGCCATGCCGGCACCCATCTCATGACAGAGCATCCGAAATGGTCGGTCAGTAATCCCGGCCATTGGCGCTACAATCAGACGATTTTTAAGTTGATAAGGGCCGATACGCATTGACTGGAAGGTAACCATACTGTGCCTGTAAGGGCGCGTATATTACGCATTTTTTTAGCTGGAGGAAAGGCCAAACTTTGAACACTTTGCTGAACTTTTATAGTCAAGGTTTTTTTTACTGTAAACGCGCCTAGCCGCTGCTGAAAAAATGCGCATAATTAGACGAGACGCAGGATTGGAGCATTTGCTCTAGTGTGCTAACTCATTACAATGGACGACAAAATACACTAAGGATTACAACGAGTATGCGGTTAATGCACTGGAAACGGAAGTTGTCAGCCCTGTCACTGGCAGTTTCTTTGTTACCTGTGGCCTCGGAGGTGGCGGCAGCACCTTTGAATTTTGATCAGGCTTGGCAGACTCTGCAGCAGGTCAATGACGGCTTAAAAGCGGAGATGAGCGCGGCTGAGCGAGCACAAAAAATGGCGCAAGCGTCGGATGGGCTGAATCTGCCGAAGGTCGATTTGAATGCGCAGGTCACTCGGTTAAGTGATCCGCTGTCGATGGATTTAAAAGAGATCCAGCCGTTTCCTTCTCTGGTTAACAACCCGCAATTGCAGCAGGCTATTGCTGGGCTATTACAGCGGCACCCAGATTTAATTCCGGTCTTGGATAAATTAAAAGGTATTCCTACCGAAACCGATTTATCGAACCAAACAGTGAAAACTGCTGGGGTTAATGCGCTGTGGGTGATTTACTCCGGTGGCCGCATTAGCGCCGCGCAAAGCGCCGCCTATGCGCAAGCCTCAGAAGCGCAGCAGCAGTTTGCCTTAAAGCGCTTGCAGGCGTTTTCCGATTTGACCCGCTTCTATTATGGCGTGACGCTGGCGCAAAACGTCTACCAGACCCGCACCCAAGTGGCGCAGGCATTGGCGCAGCACCTGATGCACGCGCAAAAGCTCGAACAGCATGGCCAGATAGCGAAGGTTGAACGTCTGTCGGCACAGGTGGCGTACGATCGCGCTAAGGTGGAGGCAGAAAATGCCCGTCGTGAACTGGAAATCGCGCAGCTGGTCTTGGATGAGTTGCTGCACCAAAACGATGTACAGCCTAGCTCGCCACTGGTTACCAAGCTGACTCTGCCGTCACTCTCTACGCTGGTGCGTGATGCGCTGAATGCGAACCCCGCGATGTCACTGCTGGATGCTAAAGATAAGCAAGCACAAAGCTTGGAAAAAGCTGAGCGTGGCCGTTATCTGCCGAATGTGGCGGCATTTGGTAACTATAACTTGTATCACGATGACAGCATTCTGGGCGAGCGCGCTCCTGATTGGATGGTCGGCGTGGGAGTCAGCGTGCCGCTGGTTGATAACAGTGGCCGTAATGATTTGCTGGCTGCCGCACACATGGCGCGCAAAGAGGTGGGCTACCGCCGCGCCGAGTTGCAGCGCCAATTAAAGGTAGGGGTTGAGCAAGCGTACCGCGAGCTGGAGCAGGCGAAGACCGAATACGATTCCCTGCAATCGAGTCAGGCATTGGCCAAAGAGAACTTTTTGCTGCGCAGTAAAGCCTTTGAGCAAGGGCTGGCCACTTCACTGGATGTGGTGGATGCGCGTATGACTGAAGCGGCCATTGATACCCAGCGATTAGCTGCCAGCTATCGGATGACCAATGCGTTGGCCAAATTGCTGACCTTAACCGGTCAACCGGATGCATTTAACCGCTACCAGCGATAACAGTTTTAGGTGATGGGATGAACAAGAAAATGAAAACCGCGGCAGTGGTTGCCGCCGCGGGTGTGGCTGCAGCGCTGGTGATTACCTATTTTGCGGCCTATTCCTCGCACAGTGAATTGATGCAAGGACAGATTGAAGCGCAGCAGTATTTTGTGTCGGCCAAGGTACCGGGGCGCATTGAGCAAGTGCTGGTGCAAAAAGGACAAAACGTCAAGGTCGGCGATAGGATCTTTGTGCTGTCGACGCCAGAGCTGGATGCCAAATTAAATCAGGCGAAAGCCGGTGAAGCGGCGGCAGGGGCGGTTAAACAGGAAGTGGATAACGGCGCGCGTACCCAGCAGATTGCTGCCGCCAAAGATGTGTGGATGAAAGCCAAAGCGGCGGCCATGTTGGCTGAGAAAACCTATCAGCGCGTGAATGCGTTGTACCGTGATGGTGTGATGGCAGAGCAAAAGCGCGATGAAGCCAAAACCGGATGGGAAGCGGCCAAATACACTGAGCAGGCGGCCTTCCAGCAATATCAGCTGGCGGTAGAGGGCTCACGTAAGGGCGAGAAACTGGCGGCTGCCGAGAAAGAGAAAATGGCCGCCGCTGCCGTACAAGAAGTGCAGGCCTATCTGACGGATGCAGAGCTGACCGCATATCACGATGGCGTGGTGGATCAGGTATTGTTGCACCCGGGCGAGCTGGCGCCGGCCGGATTCCCTGTGGTAACGCTGGTGGATTTGCAAGATGCGTGGGCACTGTTTCAAGTGCGGGAAGATAAGCTGGCTCAGTTCAAGCAAGGGAGCGAGTTTGACGTGCGTATTCCGGCGTTAGACCCAGACAAAACTTTCCGCTTCAAAGTCACCTACATCAATGTGATGGGCGATTATGCCACGTGGCGTACCACCCAACCGGGACGCGGCTATGACATGCGCACCTTCCAGATTGAAATGCGTCCGGTGGCGCCGATTGACGGGCTGCGCGTTGGGATGAGTGTGCTGCTGGAGGCCAAGTGAAACCGGGCATCTGGTTAACGGCCCAGCGTGAATGGCAACGCATTCGACAAGACCGCTGGGTTTTCGCGCTGACGGTCTGGCTGCCGCCGCTGTTTTTTGTCCTGATATGGGGGATTTTCCATGTGGGGATCCCGCAAGACTTGCCGATTGCGGTGTTGGATCAGGATCACAGCCCGCTATCGCGCGATTTGACGCGGCGGTTGGACGCCGCGCCTTCGTTGCAGGTGGCGTATCAGGCCGATGATTTGGCGCAAGGTATGCATCTGGTGCGTAGCGGCAAAGCCTATGCGCTGGTGGTTTTGCCATATCGTTTAGATACGGACGTCAAATTACACTTAAGCCCGAGCGTGATGGGTTATTACAACAGCCAATATGTGCTGATTGGTAAGGTGATCAATACCGCCTTGCAAACCACCATCGTCACCAAGGCGACCGAGCTTAATGCTCAGATCCACGTAGCGCGCGGGGAAAACCCTTATCAGGCCATTGGGCAGGCGTTGCCTCTGCGCAATCAGCTGACGCCGCTGTATAACATTGGGCTTAACTATGTGCCATTTTTAGTGACGGCCGTGGTTCCGGCGCTGTGGCAGATTTTCCTGATCACCGTGGTGATTGCCGCATTGGGCTTAGAGCTGCGCGACAGTAATGGCCGAGCATGGCTGCAAAGTGCGGATGGCTGTTTGGGCGCGGCGTTGGCGGGGAAAATGCTGCCGTATGGCTTGTGGTTTGCGTTACATGGCGCGCTGTTTTTATGGGGGATGGATGTCCTGCTCGGTTGGCGTATTGCTGGCAGTATCCCGCTGCTTTTGCTGGCGCAGTGGCTGACCATTGGCGCGTATGTGGCGATGGGCACCTTACTGTACTGTACTAGCTTTCATTATGGCCGGGCAGCCAGTGCGGGGGCGGCATATACCGCACCGGCGTTTGCCTTTATGGGGATCACCTTCCCGTTGGCGGATATGCCGGGTTTTGCCCGTTTTTGGTCGGATATTATTCCGATCTCCCACTATATGCAGGTGCAGATCCAGCAGATGAATTATGCCGCCAGTTGGCGTATCTCGTGGCAGGCGATGCTGCCATTGTTGGCTTTCTGGCTGATGATCCCGCCGGCCTTATGGTTGTTGCGGGTAAAGCTGCGTAAAACCGGAGGTATGCCGGTATGAACCTCAAACAGGTATGGTGGCAAGAGCTGCAGGCGCTGGGAAAAAACAGCGCCATCTTGATGACGGTATTTGCTGGATTGCTGTTTTATTCGGTGCTCTATCCGCTGCCGTACTCACAGCAAGTGGTGACGCACATGCCGGTGGCGGTGTGGGACAACGATCATTCGCCATTGAGTCGCGAGTTTATTCGCCGCGTAGAGTCGACCCCACAAGTCACGGTCAGCGCAGTGGTGACTTCGCGCCAAGAAGCTGATGCCCTGATGCAGCAAGGCGAGGTGCATGGTTTGCTGGTGCTGCCAGTGCATTTTGAGCGCGATGTGCTGCTGGGGAAAAGTCCGGTAGTGGCCGTGGAAGGGGATGCCAGTTATTTTCTGATTTACTCTTCTATCGCGGAGGCGATTGCCAAAGTCAGTGGCACGCTCGGCGCGCAGGTGAAAGTGACCAAGGAGTTATCGCAAGGTACCCCGTATCTGGGGGCGCTCAGTACCGCGTTGCCGCTGCAATCGGATACGCAGGCCCTGTTTAACCCAACCATTGGCTATGTGGCGTATGTGGTACCGGCGGTGTTTGTGCTGATTTTGCACCAAACCTTGCTGATTGCAGCCGGGATCCAAACCGCTGAGTGTAAAGAGCGTACCTTGGGCGGAGAGCGTGGTTACTGGCTACAGGCCTCACCGTGGACGGTGCTGGTGGCGCGCGGCTTGGTGTTTGTGCCCTTGTATCTGCTGGCGGCGATGTATTATCTCGGCGGATGCTTTGAGCATTACAACATCGTTCGGCAAGCCAACCCGTGGTTGCTCTTGTTGTTGTGCACCCTGCTGTTTTGGACCACTTACTGCTTTGCGGTGATGCTGACCTTTTTCATGACGCGGCGTGAAACCCCGACTCAAGCGGTGCTGATTTCATCGCTGCCGATTGTGTTTACTGCTGGTTTTGTCTGGCCGTCGATGGCGATCCCGTGGCCGATTTTGTGGCTGGCGCGCACTATTCCGGGGGTGAACGGTATCGAGCTGATGGTCAAATACAACCAGATGGGCGCGTCACTCACTGAAGTGGGCGGGCCGTTGTGGCGTTTGCTGGCTCAAGCGGTGGTGTACACCGTCTTGGCTTGGTGGGTGTTGCGACATAGCCAAGCGTTAGCCGCTAACGAGAAGGCGGCTAACAGCAAGATCAGCGCAGTTAAAGGCTAACTGAGCGGGATGCCGAGGGTTCTCCAGGTCAGTGCTCTCGATATGGCATACAGCGCGTTATAGAAACCGGAACATTAACGTAGATATAAACTGCGCAGAAAGAAAAGTAGCAAGAAAAAAGGGCATCCATGCGGATGCCCTTTTTGTTTAGGCTTTCGTTAAGCGCAATCGCTCACTGAATTAGCGCGCGATACCGGTAATACGGCACCACTCTTCGCGCTCGGCGATAGGGTCGAGCACAAACTTCTCGCGGTACGCATCGGCCACCGATTCGGCTTGCGATTCCAAAATACCGGACAGACCCAGATGGCCACCGGATTTTGGCAGTACGCTGATCAGCGGTGCCAGCTCGCGCAGTGGGCCGGCCAGAATATTGGCCACCACCACATCACCCAGTAAATCTTGTGGCTGATCTTTTGGCAGATACAGCTCCAGACGGTCAGACACACCGTTACGCTCGGCGTTATCACGGCTGGCGGTGATAGCTTGGGGATCGATATCGATACCCACGGCGCGCGCAGCGCCCAGCTTCAGCGCGGCAATGGCCAGAATGCCGGAGCCACAACCAAAGTCGACCACAGTTTTACCCACCAGATCCAGACCGTCTAACCACTCCAGACACAAAGCGGTGGTCGGGTGGGTACCGGTACCGAACGCCAGACCTGGGTCTAGCATCACGTTCACCGCCTCAGGCTCCGGCACTTCACGCCAGCTTGGGCAGATCCACAGACGCTGACCAAAGCGCATTGGGTGGAAGTTATCCATCCACTCACGCTCCCAGTCTTTATCTTCCAGCTGCTCGATTTTGTGCACAAAATCGTTACCCAGCAGTGGCGATTGCTGCAGCTGCGCTATTACAGCGGCCATATCGGTTTCGGCGTCATACAGCGCCATCACGTCGGTGTCACCCCACAGGCGAGTTTCACCTGGCAGCGGTTCAAATACTGGGGTGTCGTGTGAGTCCATGAAGGTGATGGAGACAGAGCCGCTTTCCATCAGTACATCGCCGATAGCTTCGGCTTGGGCACCGGTGGTGTTCAGTTTCAGTTGGATCCAAGGCATGATAAACACTCAGTCAGTAAAAGGGCGCGGCCACGCCGCGCTCTGTTGTCAGTCAGATTGCCGCTAAATATAGCACGCGGCTGGGGGAGTTTCAGGCTTCGCTGCTGGGCAGTGGCAACGCCGGTTCGCGTGCCGGCTGGTGGCGCTCGCCAAATTTATTGCCAATTAAGAAGGCCAACAGCCCAATCAGCAAGGTCGGCACAATGGCGTGCAGGCCGAGCGGCTTCATGCCATAGATGTTGAGCAGCAGGTAACTACTACCGCCACACAGCATCGAACTTAACGCGCCCCATGCGTTGGCGCGCTCCCAGTACAAACCCAGCACCAGCGGCCATAAGAACACGGCTTGCAGGCCACCAAAGGCCATCAAGTTCAACCAGATGATCATCTCCGGCGGTTGCCATGCGGCCAGAATCAACAGCACACCCAAAATCAACGTGCTCAACGTCGACAGGCGCGAGATCCGCTTTTCATTGTGCTCGTCTTGCGGACGCAGGCGCAGATACAGATCTTTGACCAAGGTGGCGGAGGATTGGATCAGCTGCGCATCGATGGTGGACATGATGGCGGCCATCGGCGCGGCCAAGAAAATCCCAGCCGCCAGTGGGGGCAGCACTTGGATCATCAACGTCGGGATCACCTGATCGGGAATGGCCAAATCGGGCAGTACCGCGCGACCGAGCGCACCGGTTAGGTGCATGCCGAGCATCAAGACGGCCACAATGAGTGTGCTGACAATCATGCCAAAATGCAGTGCTTTGCTGTCTTTGTAGGCCATGCAGCGCACCGCAGTATGCGGTAAGCCAATGACGCCAAAGCACACCAGCACCCAGAACGAGGCCATAAACGGCAGATCCAGCATGCCATCAGGGCCACGCGCGCTGAGCAAATCCGGATCGATATCGTGCAGGGTATGAATAGCAGCTGGCAGACCACCGGCGGCATGGATCACCGCAAACAGCAGGATCAAGGTGCCGACCATCATCACGATGCCTTGCAGAGCATCGGTCATCGCTACCGCCCGAAAACCACCGAACATGGTGTATAGACCCACGGTCAGACCAAAAATCAGCAAGCCATCCAGATACGGAATGCCCACCGCGGTCTGCAACAGACGTGCGCCACCGATAAACTGCACGGTCATCGCGGCAAAAAAGGCGATCAACATGCTGGCGCACGAGACCCACACCACGGTGCGGTTACGGTAACGGGCGTACAGCAGATCGTTGAGGGTCAGGGCATTGTAACGGCGCGATAAAATCGCGAACTTTTTCCCCAGCACTCCTAGTGATAGCCACGCCGCAGGCAGTTGGATCATCGCCAGCAGTACCCAGCCTAAGCCGTACTTGTACGCCGCACCCGGTCCGCCGATAAACGAACTGGCGCTGGTGTAAGTGGCGGTGAGCGTCATGGCCAGCAAAAAGCCGCCCATTGAGCGGTTGCCGACATAGTACTCGTTCAGGAAGCTGCCTTTGCCGCGCTTGTAATAGGCGTAGATGGCGACCACAAACACCAAGGCCAAATAGCCGACCAGTGGTAGTAAAATCTCACTTTTCATCATCGCTCTCCAGTGAGATGTCGCGGTATACGTATTTGACCATCAGTGCACACAAGAAAATAAAAACCAGCGGCAGCAGCAGGCAGGCCAGCTCGAACCAGCGAGGCAAGCCGGTGAAACCGGTGCTGCTGTCTGGCAAGTAGGCGGCAACCGCCCAGCAAACCAGATAGGCCAGCGTCAGCCAGAAGGCCCAGCGCGCTTCACGGTGCGCCTGTTTGAAACGGTGATCTTGCATGATCCGCCACGTCCCCCTTACAGCCAGAACAGAAAAAAGGCGGCAATTGTAGCGCAGATCCGGCAGAGGATAAAAAAAAAGCCAGCGCGAGGCTGGCTTGATGTGCAAACTGCGGCTTACTGCAGGCCGAGTTTCTTTTCCAGATAGTGGATATTGGTACCACCTTGCTGGAAGTTTGGATCATCCATGATCTGCTCTTGCAGAGGGATGTTGGTTTTGATCCCATCGATAATGGTTTCGGACAGCGCATTACGCATGCGAGCAATAGCCACGTCACGGGTTTCGCCGTACGTGATCAGTTTGCCGATCATGGAGTCGTAATGTGGCGGTACGGTATAACCACTGTAGATGTGAGATTCCCAGCGCACGCCGAAACCACCCGGTGAGTGGAAATGGGTGATCTTGCCCGGTGATGGCAGGAAAGTCTCCGGATCTTCGGCGTTGATACGGCACTCAATGGCGTGGCCACGTACCTGTACATCGCTTTGCTTGATAGACAGTGGCATGCCGGCGGCAATGCGCAGCTGCTCTTTGATCAAGTCGATACCGGTGATCATCTCGGTCACTGGGTGCTCTACCTGAATACGGGTGTTCATCTCGATAAAGTAGAACTCACCATTTTCATACAGGAACTCAAATGTGCCCGCGCCGCGGTAGCCGATTTCGATACAGGCGTTGGTACAACGCTCACCGATATGACGACGCATTTCCGGGGTAATGCCTGGTGCTGGTGCTTCTTCCACCACTTTCTGGTGGCGGCGCTGCATAGAGCAGTCACGCTCGGCCAGATAAATGGCATGACCTTGGCCATCGGCCAGTACCTGGATCTCGATATGACGAGGATTTTCCAGATACTTTTCCATGTAGACCATGTCATTGTTGAACGCCGCTTTGGCTTCAGCACGGGTCATGGTGATGGATTGCGCCAGCTCTTTTTCGCTGCGCACTACACGCATACCACGGCCACCGCCGCCGCCGGAGGCTTTCACGATGATTGGATAGCCGATGCGCTTGGCAATCGCCTTGTTTTTTTCCATATCATCACCCAGCGGACCGTCAGAGCCTGGTACGCAAGGCACGCCCGCTGCTTTCATCGCGGTGATAGCGGATACTTTGTCCCCCATCAGACGGATGGTTTCTGCGCGTGGGCCGATAAAGATAAAGCCGGAGTTCTCGACTTGTTCGGCAAAATCGGCATTTTCAGACAGGAAGCCGTAACCTGGGTGGATGGCCACTGCGCCGGTAATTTCTGCCGCCGCAATGATCGCTGGGATGTTCAGGTAGCTTTTGGTGGATGGCGCCGGACCGATACACACGGTTTCGTCGGCCAGTCGCACATGCTTCAGCTCACGATCCGCGGTAGAGTGCACCGCGACAGTCTTGATCCCCAGCTCTTTACAGGCACGCAAAATACGCAGTGCAATTTCACCGCGGTTTGCGATAACAACTTTATCCAGCATGGTTATTCCCCGTTATTCGATGATAACCAGCGGCTCATCAAACTCTACTGGCTGGCCGTTTTCCAGCAGGATGGCTTTCACCACACCGGCTTTGTCGGCTTCAATCTGGTTCATCATTTTCATGGCTTCGACGATGCACAGTGGATCGCCAACGGATACGGTTTGACCCACTTCCACGAAGGCTTTCGCATCAGGGCTTGGGGTGCGGTAGAACGTACCCACCATTGGGGAGCGCACGATATGGCCAGTCATGGCTTCGCTCGCCGGCTTCACGTCAGCTGGCGCTGCAGCGGCAGCGGGGGCAGCAGCGACCGCAGCCGCAGGGGCTTGGGCAACATACTGCACGGCTGGTGCCGCGGTCATGACACGGCTGATACGAACCGACTCTTCACCTTCTGAAATTTCCAGCTCAGAAATACCAGATTCTTCAACCAGTTCGATCAGTTTTTTAATTTTACGAATATCCATTAGCGTGGTTCCGTAGAGTTGTTAGTTTTATGACAGACGGCGCAGTGCCGCCTGTAGAGCAAATTCATACCCGTCAGCACCCAGACCACAGATCACCCCGACGGCAACATCCGACAGATACGAGTGATGGCGGAACGGCTCACGGGCATGGACGTTCGATAAGTGAATTTCAATAAACGGAATGCCGACCCCAAGCAGTGCATCACGCAGTGCCACACTGGTGTGGGTGAAGGCTGCCGGATTAATCAGGATAAAATCACACTGGCCATAGGCCTGATGGATAGTGGTGATTAACTCCGCTTCCGAATTGGATTGAAAATGGGTCAGTTCGACGCCGGCGGCCTCGGCCTGAGCTGTCAAGCGGGCAATAATCTGGGGCAGCGTCTGTGAGCCGTAGTGTTTTGGCTCGCGCAGACCGAGCAAGTTCAGATTCGGACCATTGAGGACCAGAATGCGAAGATTTTGCGCCATTATGCTGACTTCTCCGGCGAACGTGAGGCTATAAAGGGAAAATACCCTGATTTGCTTTGTTATACCAGCGATGCGGTTTAAGAAAGCCAATCTATCACAAGGATTTTGATCATTATAATGATATCGGCTCAGTTGGCAGCAAAATACTGGTCTTATCAGCGAAGATGCGCTCAATGAAATTAGAGTTCAAACTCTAAAAAACATCCTCAAGGCACGGCTGGCGCGGTCAGGGCCGGTAGACAGTTTGACGGGGTGAAGGGCGATAACATAGCAGGAAATGGGGCGGAAAACGTGCGGATCACGCCAATATCGACACTTGGCAACGGCAACACGGCGTTCAGTGCGTCACCGAAGAAATAGCAAAGTGTGAAAGGAACCGCTCTGGGGGAAACGGAAAAAACCAAGAGAAAGCGTCCTACGCCCAAGACCGCAATAACGCGCACAGCACAAAAGCAGAACAAACGATGTGGCCAACAGTGACAGAAAAAAGATAAAAAAAAGGAGGCAAAGAATGCCTCCAGAAAAAACTAAACTGACCTAATGAGAATTATTGTAAGTATTTCTCTTGGTCGGGTGTTGATGTAGCGCAAGTTACGGAGCAAAAAAACAACATTCCCGGAGTGATGCGCACAACTGGCCACTTCAGGGTATGTTTTGATGTTTTTTTACTACAAACGCCCCCTTGCGTAGGTTTAACCTGATATCTATGCCATACACGTTATGCACGCTATGCGTGCCGTGTTGATTACTAACATTGGCTAAATCGCGATTTAGACAGACGGTGCATCAGTCGTCAGGCGAACCAAGGTGCGGCCAGTGACCTGATTATCCAGCAGGCGTGCGGCATACTCCGGCGCTTGGGCTAGCGTGATCTCTTGCGCGGCCTGTTGATAGAAGCTCTCTGGCAGCAAGGTCGCCAGACGTGACCACGCCTGTTGGCGCACGGCATACGGCGCTTGTACCGAATCGACCCCTTGCAGGCGCACGTTCCGCAGAATAAACGGCATCACGGTGGTCGGCAGGCCTGCGCCGCCGGCCAGACCGCAAGCCGCGACTGTGCCGCCATAGGTGGTTTGCGCCAGCACGTTGGCCAGCATCTGGCCACCCACGGTGTCGATAGCGCCTGCCCAGTGCTGTTTATCCAGCGGACGGCCTGGCTCACTCAGGGCTGCGCGCTCGATAATACGGCTGGCGCCCAGCGCTTGCAGGTAGGCATGATTTTCCGCGCGGCCGGTTACGGCGGCTACGCGATAGCCTAATTGGCTAAGCAGCGAGACCGCAACACTGCCCACGCCGCCACCGGCGCCAGTGACTAGCACTTCGCCTTGCTCTGGGGTGACGCCGCCGGCTTCCAGCGCCATCACACACAACATGGCGGTTAAACCGGCAGTACCAATAATCATGCTCTGGCGCAGGCTCAAACCCGCCGGCAGCGGTAGCAGCCAGTCTGCATTCACGCGCGCTTGCTCGGCCAGACCGCCAAAGTAGGTTTCGCCCACGCCCCAGCCGGTCAGGATCACCGCATCGCCAGCCTGATAACGTGGATCGGCAGATTCCAGCACCGTACCGGCAAAATCAATGCCGGGGATCATCGGAAATTGTCGGATGATCTTACCGCGCCCCGTGATCGCCAGTGCATCTTTGTAGTTCAGTCCCGACCACTGTACGGCCACCGTGACATTGTTTTCCGGTAATTGCTGTGGCGAGATTTCACGGACGTTAGCGAGGGTGTGTTGATCGGCGGATTGTTCGAGAATGAGGGCTTGCATGATGCTCTCCTTGGGCAGTACCGGATAATAAAGAAAAAATCAGATGACAAAATAAAGCGTAAACAAAATCAAATATGTGCGCTGACGCCGCAGTGTAAGCCTAGAGAAAAGCTATTATTTACTGCACAATATTGGGAAGTTTGGCGATTTTAGTGCTCGCAGCCGCAAATGCGGTGTTTTTGATGATACGCGGCCATCGTCAGTAAATTACCTGTTAACGCGCCATTTGTCATATATTCCTGCCCGGAGTTCGATGTCATAGTCCGAACGCCGCCGCAGCCATATTGCCATGCTTGCATGACGAGCCACACGACGGCTCATTATTTATTGGAATGCGGGCAAGCTTTGAGGCAAGGCGCATGTACTGGTGTTATGACTGGATTCGGCTTACGTAGCCGGTTTGGTCGAGCGAAGGCCTGCTAGCAAGGCCATCGAGCAGCGCCATATAGACACCGCGCCGGTATCAATACGGATATCACAGACCCGAAGTACCAATCTGCGTGCTCAACTGATGGGATAACAACAAGGATGCGTTTTACCACCCGATTTGTGGCGTTTGTCACGTCATTTGTAGGGCTGGCGATGGTAGTGATGCTGATTGGTGGCACACTGGGTTTTCGTCAGCTGGCCGAAGATCAGGTCTCTCACCGCTGGCTGACCGTGGTGACGGTGATCGATCAGGCGCTGCAAAAAGATGAGCCAAACAAGCTCGATGACTGGCTACCGCCGATTTTGGCGGCGGCAGAAGTACAGACGCTGACGATCCGCAATGCCGCGCGCGAGATTTATCACTATCAAGCACCAAAAAATGTCGAAATCAACGACAAAATGCTGGTGCATTATCAGTATCCGTTGCTGCTCAATCCAGGCGATCAGGTGCAGATTAGCGCCGTTGATCCGCTGCTGCGCTACACCTATTCCATCACCTCGATGTCTTCGATTTCACTGGCTTCTGGGCTGGTGATCATTGGTTTGATCTTTGGTCTCAACTGGTTGCGTGAACAGTTGCTGGGGGCCGAGATGCTCGAAGATCGCGCGCGATTGATCTTGAAAAAAGGCATTGAAGATATTCCGCAGCGTGACCCGCGCGAATGGCCGCAATCGGCCAGTGTGGTGCTAGATCGGCTAATGAGCGAGCTGCATGATGCGCGGCAAGAGCGTAGCCGTTTCGATACCTTTATTCGTTCGCATACCTTTTTGGATCAGCTGACGGGGGTGTCGAACCGGATGTTCTTTGATAATCAGCTGTCGGCCTTGCTGGATGAGCCGGAAAGCCATGGCTGCGTGATGGTGATCCGGTTGGCGGATATCGATGTACTGCGCCATGACATGGGCGACAAGGTCGCCGATGCACTGATTCAGGATCTGGTCTCGCAGTTGTCGACCTTTGTGCTGCGTGTACCAAATGGCCTATTGGCGCGTTATTTCGATGGTGATTTTGCCGCCTTGCTGCCGCAGCTGGGGATTAAGGAAGCCGGGCATCTGGCCGAACAAATCCTGAAGATGACTCAGCAATTACCGTTGCCTTCCGGCATTGATGCCAGCGCCTTTGTGTTTATCGGTTTGGTCAGCTTTAGACAAAATGACATTCTGGAAAATGTCATGGATGAAGCGGAGATGGCGGTGCGTTCGGCGTCACTACAAGGCAGCAATAGCTGGTTTGCTAGCAGCAAAGAGCGGCCAGACGATGCACCAGTGCGTGGTTCGGTCCGTTGGCGCACGCTGCTGGAAAATGCCCTGAATAAAAAAGAGCTGTATCCATTTACCCAAGCGATCTTAAGTCGCGATGGGGTGACGGAACAGGTTGAAATGTTTATTCGGATTAAAGACGAACAGGGCAACTGGTTACGCTCGGTTGAATTTATGCCGATGGTCAAGCAGTTAGGTTTAGCTGAGCGATTTGATCGCGAAATTATGTTGATGGCAATCCGTTTGCTAGAGAAAATACCGGGGCATGAGGGGATCGCGGTCAATTTAACCGTGGACGCATTACTGCGTAAATCTTTTCAGTATTGGTTACGGGATCTGCTGATGCAGCAGCCAAGAAATATCCGGCAGCGATTATTTTTGGAACTTGCAGAGGCAGATCTGTGTCAACACATCGACAGATTGCGTACACTGGCCCGTTTCCTCAAAGGAATGGATTGTAAATTGGTGGTTGTGCAGGCTGGGCTGACGGTAGTAAATACTTTTTATATCAAACTGCTGCAGATTGATATTATCAAGTTACACCCGAGTCTGGTGCATAATATTGATCAGCGTCCGGAAAACCAATTATTTGTACGTAGCCTGATTGGTGCGTGTGCAGGAACCACCGCGCGTTTGTATGCCGTTGGTGTACAATCCACGCAGGAATGGACAAAATTACGAAAATTAGGGGTCTATGCCGGTCAGGGCACATTGTTTGCGCCGGTAAAACCTGTCACTCAGCGTCGACAGTTATCCTTTCGTCGTCCCCGGGCCTGATTCGCGTGGTGTTGTCACCTTGAGTGCGAGCTGACACGCGCTGATGTCTTGTGTTGCAGAGAAATTTAAAAAATACGTGGTGAGAATAACGTCTTTATTCCCATCAGAATTGCGTTGCCAGCCTTATAGCGCCTTGAGCGGGGCGATAGGGGTTGGTAGAGTAGCCCGAGTTTTCCGGGCAGAGTTTTCAGGATTGGCCGTTAGTTATGTTTAAAAAGTTTCGTGGCATGTTTTCCAATGACTTGTCCATCGATTTGGGTACCGCAAACACCCTGATCTATGTGAAAGGACAAGGCATTGTTCTGAATGAACCTTCCGTGGTGGCGATCCGTCAGGATCGTTCCGGTTCATCCAAGAGTGTGGCAGCGGTCGGGCATGAAGCCAAACAGATGTTGGGCCGTACTCCGGGCAACATCGCGGCCATCCGTCCGATGAAAGATGGTGTGATTGCAGACTTCTTCGTGACAGAGAAGATGCTGCAGCACTTCATCAAACAAGTGCACAGCAACAGCATGATGCGCCCGAGCCCACGCGTTCTGGTGTGTGTGCCTGTGGGTGCGACGCAAGTTGAGCGTCGTGCCATCCGTGAGTCCGCACTGGGTGCTGGCGCTCGTGAAGTGTTCCTGATTGAAGAGCCAATGGCGGCGGCGATCGGTGCGGGTCTGCCGGTATCGGAAGCGACCGGTTCCATGGTGATCGATATCGGTGGTGGTACTACCGAAGTCGCGGTGATCTCCTTGAACGGCGTGGTGTACTCCTCGTCTGTGCGTATCGGTGGTGACCGTTTCGATGAAGCCATCATCAACTATGTGCGCCGTAACTACGGCTCGCTGATTGGTGAAGCGACGGCTGAGCGCATCAAGCACGAAATCGGCTCGGCCTATCCGGGCGACGAAGTGCGTGAAATCGAAGTGCGTGGCCGTAACTTGGCTGAAGGGGTACCGCGTAGCTTTACCCTGAACTCCAACGAAATTCTGGAAGCACTGCAAGAGCCGTTGACCGGTATCGTGTCGGCGGTGATGGTGGCACTGGAGCAGTGTCCGCCAGAGCTGGCTTCTGACATTTCTGAGCGTGGCATGGTGCTGACCGGTGGTGGTGCACTGCTGCGTAACTTGGAGCGCTTGCTGACCGAAGAAACCGGTATTCCGGTGGTGGTCGCCGAAGATCCGCTGACCTGTGTGGCTCGCGGTGGCGGTAAAGCGCTGGAAATGATCGATATGCACGGCGGCGATCTGTTCAGCGAAGATTGAGCCGAATGATCGGGTGACGGCGTTTGCGTCGTCACCCTCTGCATACCGAGGGTTAGAACAACATTATGAAGCCGATTTTTGGCCGTGGCCCATCCCTGCAATTGCGTCTGTTTCTGGCCGTGGTCACTTCTGTTAGCTTGCTGATCATGGACAGTCGGCTGATTACTTTCAACAGTGTACGATCGTCATTAGACACGCTGATAAGCCCGCTGCACTATCTCGCCAATTCCCCGCGTCAGTTGCTGGATTCCGCCTCCGAGCGTTTAGAAAGTCAGGATCGTTTAATTCTGGAAAACCGTGCTTTGCGTCAGGAGTTACTGACTAAAAACAGTGATTTGTTGATGCTCGAGCAGCTTAAACATGAAAATGACCGGTTACGCGAGTTGCTCGGTTCGCCGCTGCGTAGCGACGAGCGCAAGATGGTGGCGCAGGTACTGACCGCCGATACGGATCCTTATACTCATCAGGTGGTGATCGATAAGGGATCGGATCAGGGCGTGTACATTGGCCAGCCGGTGATCAGTGATAAAGGCGTGGTTGGACAGGTGATTTCGGTCGGCAAGGTGTCGAGCCGAGTGCTGCTGATCTCCGATGCGACCCATGCGATCCCGGTACAGGTACTGCGTAACGATATCCGCGTGATAGCCAGCGGTACTGGACGCCGCGATGAGTTGCAACTGGAGCATATTCCAAGCTCTACCGATATTCGCCCTGGTGACATGTTAGTGACCTCTGGGCTCGGTGGCCGTTTCCCTGAAGGGTATCCGGTCGGCATTATCAAATCGTTTGATGTTGATAGCCAGAATGCGTTTGCCGTGGTGTCGGTAACGCCGACCGCCCAATTGGAGCGTTTGCGTTATCTGCTGCTGCTGTGGCCGAACAAGAGTGAGACCACGCCGCCGCCAACCGCCGATGAAGTGCGCGAAGCGGCACGTGAGCGGATCCCGGATGCACTGCCGCCGCTGGAAACCACGCCGGATGCCGAAGGCGCCGTGCCCGCGAGTGCTACGCCTACGAGTACCGAGCCTGCCAGTGCCAAACCAGCAGGTGCTGCGGCTAGCGGTAATGGCGCGGTTAAGCCTTCGGCCTCGACTGCGCCGGCGGCGAAACCGGCTGCTAACAAGCCGAGCGCGACACGTACACCGGCCACGCCGCCTGCCGCCAAACCGGTTCAGGGAGCAAGACAGTGAGTTTTTATCGAGCCCGTGGACGAGTCATGATTGCTCTGTCCTTTTTGATTGCGTTGGTGCTGCAGATGATGCCGTGGCCGGTGGAGCTGGATGCATTGCGTCCCTCATGGCTGGCCTTGGTGCTGATTTACTGGGTGGTGGCGTTGCCGCATCGGGTGAATGTCGGTACCGCCTTTGTCATCGGGATCATCTGGGATCTGGCGCAGGGCGCCACGCTGGGGGTACATGCGCTGGCGCTGTCCCTGCTGGCATATGTGGTGGCATTCAATTTTCAGTTATTACGTAATTTGGCACTCTGGCAACAAGGGGTGGTGGTGCTGGTGTTATCGCTGGCCTGCAAACTGATCGTCTTTTGGGCTGAATTTTTGGTCTCAACGGTGCAGTTCCACCCCGACATGCTGTGGGGCAGTTTGATCAGCGGTCTGTTGTGGCCATGGCTGTTTTTGCTGCTGCGTAAAGTACGACGCCAGTTTGCCATCCGTTAAGGACGGGTATGATTTATTTAGCATCCACTTCCCCGCGTCGGCGTGAGCTGCTGGCCTTGCTGGACGCGGAGTTTGCCGTTTTACCGATCAATGTACCGGAAATTTACGATCCGTCAGAATCACCGCAGCAATATGTGTTACGGTTAGCGCAGGATAAGGCCCAGGCCGGGGTGAGTGTGGCACCGCAGGATCATCCGGTGGTGGCTGCTGATACCATTGTGGTATTAGACGGTCAGGTACTGGAAAAGCCGCGTGATGAAGCGCATGCCGCTACCATGTTGCAAGCACTGTCTGGGCGTACTCATCAGGTGTTTACCGCCGTGGCAGTAGCCGATCGCCAGCAGATGCATTGCGATTGCGTGGTCACGGATGTGACCTTCCGCCCGTTAACGGCGGCGGATATTGCTCACTATATTCAGTCTGGTGAACCGGCGGATAAAGCCGGTGCCTATGGCATTCAGGGTGCAGGTGGCCGTTTCGTGGCGCACCTGTCAGGCAGTTACCATGCTGTGATGGGCTTACCCTTAATGGAAACCGATCAGCTGCTGGCTCGTTTTACCCGAACCGCGTAAACGGCAGGGTGCGCCGGCAGAACAGAGAAGAGTTGAGGAATTACCATGACGGCTGAGCTATTAATCAACGTTACTCCGAGTGAAACCCGGATCGCGATGGTCGAGGGCGGGGTATTACAGGAAGTCCATATTGAGCGCGAGGCCAAACGCGGGATCGTCGGCAATATTTATAAGGGAAAAGTCAGCCGGGTATTGCCGGGGATGCAAGCCGCTTTTGTCGATATTGGTCTGGAAAAGGCCGCGTTCTTGCACGCTTCTGACATCGTTCCGCATACTGAGTGCGTAGCGGACACCGAGCAACAACAATTTCGCGTGCGCGATATTGCCGAGTTGGTGCGCCAAGGACAAGACATCATGGTGCAGGTGGTTAAAGATCCGCTTGGCACCAAAGGTGCGCGCCTGACCACGGATATCACGCTGCCTTCACGCTATCTGGTGTTTATGCCAGGGGCGAGCCATGTCGGCGTATCACAGCGGATCGAGAGCGAAGTTGAGCGCGAGCGTTTGAAAAGCATTGTCTCGCAGCAGTGCGACGAACTGGGCGGTTTTATTATTCGCACCGCCGCCGAAGGCGTAGGTGAAGCGGAGCTGGCGCAAGATGCGGCGTTTTTAAAGCGTCTGTGGAGTAAAGTGCTGCAGCGTAAAACCCGTCAGGGCAGCCGAACCACCTTGTACGGTGAGTTGGCGATTGGTCAGCGCATTTTGCGCGACTTTGTCGGTACTGAATTAGCGCGTATTCGTGTGGATTCGCGGCAGATGTTTGAAGTGCTGACCGAATTTACCCGCGAATATGTGCCAGAGCTGACGGACAAGTTCGAGCTGTATACCGGTCGCCAACCGATTTTCGACCTGTTTGATATCGAAAATGAGATCCAGCGGGTGCTGGATCGGAAAGTGGAGCTCAAATCGGGCGGTTATTTGATTATCGACCAGACCGAAGCGATGACCACCATTGATATCAACACGGGCGCCTTTGTTGGGCATCGCAATTTAGAAGAGACTATCTTCAACACCAACATCGAAGCGACCCAAGCTATCGCTCGTCAGCTGCGCCTGCGTAATTTAGGCGGCATCATCATTATCGATTTTATCGATATGCTGAGTGAAGAGCATCGTCGGCGCGTACTGCACTCGCTAGAGCAAGCGCTGGGCAAAGATCGGGTCAAAACCAACATCAACGGGTTTACCCAGTTGGGGCTGGTGGAAATGACACGTAAGCGCACCCGCGAGAGCTTAGAGCACGTGTTGTGTGGCGAATGCCCGACCTGCCAAGGGCGCGGTACGGTCAAGACCGTAGAAAGTGTCTGTTATGAGATCCTGCGCGAAATCGTGCGGGTGCATCATGCCTATGACGCCGATCAGTTTTTGGTGTATGCCTCGGCGGCAGTGGCGGATGCGCTACGCGGCGAGGAGTCGCATGCACTGGCCGAGCTGGAGCTGTTCATCGGAAAACAGGTTAAAATTCAAACTGAACCGCTCTATCAACAAGAGCAGTTTGATGTCGTCATGATGTGACGGAGCCGATTGTGGGGCAATCACCGCGCGTAGCCTGGGGGCTACGTATTTTCGCCGGAATTCTGGTGCTGATTGCCCTGCTAATCAGCGGATTACGTCTGGCGTTACCGCACCTGAATCAGTGGCGTGAGCCGCTGCTGACTCAGGTGCGCAGTTGGACCGGCGTACCGCTGGATATCGGTATGCTGCAAGGGCGCTGGCTGGCGGCCGCTCCACAGCTGACGCTGGAAAATGTCACCTTAAACCTGCCGAAATTGCAGGTTCAGGTTGCCCGTGTCGAAGGGCGGCTCAATCTCTGGCAATCCTTACTGCAGCGTCGCTGGCAGTTTTCCTCCCTGATTTTTTCTGGTGTCCGTTTGGACAGCCGCTATCCGTGGCGCGCCAGCGAGCCGGCCGGTAATGATAATGATCGGCAAGCGCTGCGGCGGCTGGATGAGCTGGTGTTCGACCAACTCAGTCAATTTGAGCTGCAAGATAGCCAATTTCGTTTCATCACGCCCTCCGGTGAACCTTTACAGCTGACCGTCAATCGACTGGGCTGGCATAACGGCCAACGTCGTCATCAGGCGCAAGGCAGTATTGCGCTGGCGGGCGGTGGGCAAAATTATGGCGCGCTGGATCTGCGTTTTGATCTTTATGATGGCGTGCATCGTTTAGAGCGTGGGCAGATTTATCTGCACGGTGAGCAGCTGGATCTGACGCCGTGGTTGACGCAGCGTGGCGCTCGTCTAAGCGGTTTGCAATCAGCGCAGCTGACTGTTAGCGCGTGGCTAACGATTGCCGATAACCGCATGCAACAAGGCCTGTTGCAGCTGGAAAATGGCCGCAGTCTTTGGGGTCAGGGGAGCGATACTCACAGCCTGAGCTTTCGCCGTTTGCAGGTACAGTTACAGCGCACCGATGACATTTTGACGGCGCGAGTGCCGCAGCTGGCACTGCAAACCGATCAACAGCCTTGGCCGCTTAGCGCATTGCAAGCGACCTATCAGCAAGATCAGCTGCAGATCCAAAGCACTGCCTTGGATTTGGCCTTGATCTCTCCATTGTTACCGGCGGCAGTACCGGAGATCCCAGCGTTGCGGGTGTTGCAACAAATGCAGCCGCACGGCGAGCTCAGCGCTCTCAACCTCACGTTACCGCTGACCAAGCTGGAAAACACCACGCTAAACGCCCGTTTTGCCCATGTGGGGATCCGCGGCGGTGAGCAGTGGCCCGCCCTGACCGATGTCACCGGTAATCTGCAAGGCTCGTTAGCGGAGGCACGCTTACAGGTGCGCGCTGGCCCACACAGTGTCTTGACCTATCCGCAGCAGTTTCCAGAGCCGATTACACTGGCTGGCAGTGAAGTAGACTTGCAGGCCACCTTTGGCGAGCAAGGCTGGCAGCTGAGCAGTGAGCGGGTGGATTTGCGTTCGCCGTATTTGCAGTTTAATGGCCGTTTTCGCTTAGATTGGCCGCGGGCACAAGCGCCATGGCTGGGCATTTTGGGCGGCATTAATTTGAATCAGGCGGCGCAGGCGTGGCGTTATTATCCTCGTGGTCTGATGGGCAATGCGCTGACCGATTACCTAACACCGACGTTGCAAGCCGGCCATGTGCAGGGCGCGACCTTGGTGTGGTCTGGCGATCCGCTGCAATTTCCTTATCAGGGCAATGATGGGGTGTTTCAGGTGGCGGTGCCGGTACGACAGGCCGTATTTCAGTTTGACCCTAACTGGTTGCCGCTGCGCGATTTGGATCTCGACTTGCTGTTTGAAGACGATCGCTTGTTGATGCACAGCACGCAAGCGCGTTTGGGCGCGGCGCGCGCAACCCGCATTGAGGCCTGCATTGATCCACTGCACGCCGACGCCAACTTGAAAATTGATGCCAGCGTACAAGGACGCGCGCCGGAGGTGCAATATTATCTGACGCACTCCCCACTGCGTGACTCGGTAGGCGCGGCGCTGCAAGAGATCCAACTGCAAGGGCCGGTGAAAGGGCAGTTGCAGCTGTCGATTCCGCTGTCTGGCGCACAGGCCGATGCCAAAGGCCGTGTGTGGTTAGACAATAACGCCCTGCGCTTGAAATCGTTGGATTTGGTATTGTCGGGGGTCAAAGGTGATTTTCGCTTTGATAACGGTAATCTGCGTAGTCAGCCATTACAGGCCCGTTTGTGGCAGCAACCGGTCACGCTTGATTTCACCACCCGTCAGCAACAGCAAAATTACACCATTGATGTCGGTCTGAAAGGCAATTGGCAGGTCAGCCAACTGCCGCAGGCGTGGAACACTCCGCTCTGGCAACAACTCAGTGGCCGCCTACCTTGGCAAGGCAAAGTCGCGGTGCAATTGCCGGCGAGCGGTGGGGCTCGTTATCAGGTGAATTTGGACGGCGGGCTCGGCGCCGTACGCAGCCGCTTACCGGCACCGCTGGATAATGCCGCTTGGCAGGGGCAACGTTGGCAGGCGATGGCCAAAGGCGATCTGAAACGCTTTACCGTACAGGCGAACTGGGGGGCGTTAGCGCGCTTCCAAGGCGCTTGGCAAGTGGGGGCACAGGCTAGCTTGCAGCGTGCATGGTTGGATGTGGGGCCAGTCAATTCGAAGGCGCGTCCGGCTGGCGCTATGGTGTTGACCGCCAACTTACCGAGCCTGAATCTGGATGCGTGGCAAGACATGCTGGTGCCGGCAGTGAGTAATTTAAGTCGCAGTACCCCAACGCCTGCGGGTTGGTTAGGTTATCTGCCCGACTATCTGCAGTTGGATACCGGTACGCTGCAGCTCGGTGGTCAGCGCTGGGATAACCTAGCGCTCAATGGCCGCCTGCAAGGTGACAGTTATCAGCTCAAGGCGTTAGGTCAGCAAATTCGCGGCACCGCGACGCTGCATCGTCAGGCGCCGTGGCGCATTGATCTGGCCTACCTCAATTGGCGCTTACCGGATTCCAGCGCTGTCTCTAGCCCGGCTTTAGGTAGCGCGGCGAGCCGCCCGATACCGGCGACGAGTAACCGCGCCGCCTCATCGTCAGCGGCGCAAACTACCGATTTTCGCCGTTGGCCAGCGCTGCGCCTGCGGTGTAATGATTGCCAGATTGATGGTCAGGCGTTCAAGCGGGTGCAGGCCGATTTGACGCCGTCGGCACAGGCGTTGACCCTCAGCAACGGCTTGATTGATACCGGCCTTGGCACCTTAACCTTTGATGGTGCATGGCGTGGCGGACGTGGGCAAGCGGTGCTCACGACCGTCGGTGGCCGGTTGCAAACTCCGAATCTGGCAGCATTGCTGACCCACTTTGGCGTAGCCACCTCACTGCGCGATACGCCAACCGATCTGACCTTTACTCTGCGCTGGCCGGGAGCACCCTGGCAGCTGGATTTATCCCAGCTCGGTGGCTCGTTGTCGCTAAAAGCGCGCAAAGGGATGATCTCCGAAGTCGGTGGCCGAACCGGACAGGTTCTGCGGTTAGTGAGTACTGACTCATTACTGCGTAAGCTGCGGCTGGACTTCAGTGATGCGTTTGAAGAAGGTTTCTTTTACGACAAGATAACCGGCACGGCATCGATTACCCGCGGTATACTGCGTACCGATAACCTGTTGATTGACGGCTTACTGGCCGATATTGCCCTGCGCGGGGATATGAATTTATACCGCCGCACCATTAACATGGATGCCGTGATAGCGCCTGAACTGGGCGCCGGTTTGTCGGTGGCCACGGCCTTTATGGTCAATCCGGTGGCGGGACTCGCGGTATTTGCCGCCTCGCAGGCCTTGTCACCGCTGTGGAGCAAGCTTTCCCTGCTGCGCTATCATATTGAAGGTAGCATGGATAATCCGCAGGTTCAGGAAACGCAGCGTATAGAAAAAGGAGATTTCTGATGGATGCTCGCAGACCGAATATCGCCCTTTTGCAGTTATGCAGCGGAGCTGATGTGCAGCTGAATTTGCTGCAAATTGAAGGGCAATTGCGCCAACTGGATGCCAGCGTGCAGCTGGTAGTGTTGCCGGAAAATGCGTTGTTATTTGCCGATGCGGTGGCCTACCGCGGCTGGGCGGAGCGCGAAGGTGAAGGTCGGTTACAAGAAACGCTGGCCACGTTGGCACGCCGTTATGGCAAGTGGTTACTGGTCGGCTCGATGCCGCTGTATCACCGTACCGATGACCAGCGTTTGACCAGCAGCTGTCTGCTGTTTGACGCCAGCGGCCAGATCCGCGCGCGTTACGATAAAATCCACCTGTTTGATGTGGAAGTGGCGGACTCGCAAGGACACTATTGCGAGTCACAAACTTATTGCGGTGGACAGCAAGTGGTGGTGGTGGACTCACCGGTTGGCCGCTTGGGGTTATCCATCTGTTATGATTTACGTTTCCCCGGCTTGTATCAGCAGCTACGCCAGCAGGGCGCTGAAATCTTGGTGGTGCCCGCAGCCTTTACTACGGTAACCGGCGAAGCGCACTGGGAAGTGCTGCTGCGCGCACGGGCAATCGAAAACCAATGCTGGGTGGTGGCTGCGGCGCAAGTGGGTGGGCACTCACCTAAGCGCCACACCTGGGGACACAGCATGGTGGTGGACCCCTGGGGCAGCATAGTGGCAGAGCAGCCCGATCGGATCGCCCCGTTACAAGCTTGCGTGGATGTATCTGCGCTTCCTATACTGCGCAATCAAATGCCGGTCTTACAGCATAACCGGTTTGATGCACAATTTTTGAAGTGATGGGCTGCTATGGCGCATCACAGGATTAGATAAAGAGTACCCCCGATGAGTCTGAACGCTGTCAGTGAGCAGTTACTATCCCCGACCGGTCTTGATATTTCTGATCTCGAGACAACGTTGAGTCTGCTGGCCGAGCGCCATGTGGATTACGCCGACCTCTATTTTCAGTCCAGTTACCACGAAGCGTGGGTGCTGGAAGATCGCATTATTAAAGACGCCTCGTACAACATCGATAAAGGGGTGGGTGTGCGCGCGGTCAGCGGTGAAAAGACCGGTTTTGCGTATGCCGATCAGATCACCCGTCATAGCTTGCAGCAAAGTGCGCTGGCCGCACGTGGCATTGCCGCCGCGGGACAATCGGGTGTGTGTCGCCCGTTGATGGCGCAAAACGCCAGCGGGATTTATCTGCCAGTTGATCCGCTCGGCAGCTTGTCGCGGGAAGATAAAATTGCCCTGCTGCATCAGGTAGATAAAGCGGCGCGTGCCGCTGATGCGCGCGTGACTGAAGTGACCGCCAGCTTAACCGGCGTTTACGAAGAAGTGCTGGTGGCCGCCACCGATGGCACGCTGGCGGCGGATATCCGCCCGCTGGTGCGTTTGTCAGTCAGTGTGCTGGTGGAAGAGGATGGCTTGCGGGAACGTGGCTCTGCCGGTGGTGGTGCGCGTACCGGCTATGCCTATTTCCAAGCCGAAGAAAATGGCGAAATTCGAGCCGAAGCCTTTGCCCGTGAAGCGGTGCGCCAGGCGTTGGTGAACCTGCACGCCACGCCAGCGCCTGCCGGTACCATGCCGGTGGTGTTAGGGGCTGGTTGGCCGGGCGTGTTGTTGCACGAAGCGGTTGGCCATGGTCTGGAAGGTGATTTTAACCGTAAGGAAGCATCGGTGTTCTCCGGTCGTATCGGTGAGCAGGTGACCTCGCCGCTGTGTACCATTGTCGATGACGGCACATTGGCTCATCGCCGCGGTTCATTGAATATCGATGATGAAGGGGTACCGGGTCAGTACAACGTGCTGATTGAAAACGGTATTCTGAAAGGCTACATGCAAGATAAGCTCAACGCGCGCCTGATGGGCGTGGCGCCGACCGGTAATGGTCGCCGTGAGTCGTATGCGCACCTACCGATGCCGCGTATGACCAATACCTACATGCTGGCCGGTCAACACACGCCGCAAGAGATTATCAGCAGTGTGGAATATGGCCTGTACGCGCCTAACTTTGGTGGCGGTCAGGTGGATATCACCTCCGGTAAGTTCGTATTCTCCGCCTCTGAAGCCTATCTGATTGAAAACGGTCAGATTACTCGTCCGGTCAAAGGCGCGACCTTGGTCGGCTCCGGCATCGAAGCGATGCAGCAGGTGTCGATGGTGGGTAACGATCTGGCGCTGGATAAGGGCGTCGGGGTATGCGGTAAAGAAGGGCAAAGCGTGCCAGTGGGTGTTGGTCAGCCAACTTTGAAGCTGGATGCGATGACCGTGGGCGGTACCGCCTAAGTTAAGCGTGCGCGTTAGGTACGTGGTAGCGGTGTCTGCCTAGAGACCGCTACCGGGTTACTGTCCTTGTAACCTGCGGTAGACGTTTTTATCGCTAGCAACAGAGCGCTTATTCGCCAGATTCCTCGCTCTCGCGCTGCTCGGCCAGCTCTTTCAGATACTGGAAGATTTCGCGATATGCTTTTGGCGGCTTGTTGTCGGCTTTTTCTTTCAGGGCACTGCGCACCAGATTACGCAAATGCTGACGGTCAGCTTGCGGATAATCGTGCAATACCATCGCCAGCGCATCGTCGCCTTTTTCCAGCAGTTGATCGCGAATACGCTCAAACTTGTGGAACAGGGCAATTTGCTGATTATGCTTGTTTTTCATCTTGTCGAGTGCAGTGACAATCGGCGTCACATCCCGTGAGCGCAGCATTTTACCGATGAACTGTACCTGACGGCGCAAGCCTTCCTTGCTGATTTTTTGTGCCAGCTCGATTTCAGCGCGCAGCTCATCATCCAGCGGTACGCGGTTCAGTGCCTGACGACCCAGAGCAATCAGCTCTTGTCCCAAGGCTTTGAGGGCTTCAGCATCGCGTTTGATTTCGCTCTTACTGACCCAGATGATCTCTTCTTCTTCCTCATCCTGCCAGTGCAGGTCATCATTACGTTTTCTCATTGCGAGTACTCACGGCATGTCAATTTAATTGCTGATTCTATCAGGTTAGTGCGATGGCTGCGAAATTGCTGCCTATTCCTGATATGCTTGCATGAGAAGAATGTTCAATTTAAGCATGGCAGACAGAATTTATGGATGCAGTGACTCAGGTAACCAAACAGCGTCAAGAGCTGGAAAATGCGGTGGCACGTGCGCTGGAGCTGGCCGCAACCGCAAGCGATGCCGCGGAAGTGGCGATCACCAAGACCACCGGGATCAGTGTCAGTACCCGTTTGGGTGACGTTGAGAACGTTGAATTTAACAGTGATGGTGCCTTGGGGATCACGGTCTACCGGGGTCAGTGCAAAGGCAGCGCATCAACGACCGATCTGAGCGAAAGCGCGATCCGCCAGACGGTGGAAGCGGCGCTGGAAATTGCTCGTCATACCTCACCGGATCCGTATGCCGGGCCCGCCGATAAAGAGCTGATGGCCTTTGAGATCCCGGATCTTGATTTGTTCCATCCGATGCAAATAGATCCCGATCTGGCGGCGCGTTATGCCATTGACGCGGAAAATACCGCGCTGGCGGCCGATGCGCGGATTACCAACAGTGATGGCGCGGCGTTTAACAGCCATTATGGCGTTAAAGTGTACGGTAACAGCCACGGTTTGCTGCACAGTTATCCGTCTAGCCGACATTCACTGTCATGCAGCATGATTGGTGAGCACAATGGCGAGATGGAGCGTGATTACAGCTATACCATCGCCCGTGATGCGGCCGATTTGATGAGCCCACAGTGGGTTGGCGAAGAGTGTGCGCGCCGTACCTTAAGCCGCTTAGGGGCGCGTAAAATTGCCACCACCCAAGCGCCGGTGCTGTTTAGCGCGGAAGTGGCCACCGGTTTGATTGGCCATCTGGTCGGCGCGATCAGCGGTGGCAATCTGTATCGTAAGTCATCGTTCTTATTAGATAAATTAGGCCATCAAATCCTGCCGGAGTGGTTCAACATTGTGGAACGTCCACATCTGCTCAAAGGGCTGGCGTCGACGCCGTTTGATAGCGAAGGGGTACGGACGCGCGATCTGCAGATCATTGAGCAGGGCGTGTTGCAGACTTATTTGCTGACCAGCTATGCCGCGCGCAAGCTAGGTATGCAAACCACCGGTCATGCCGGCGGGATCCACAATTGGCAAGTGCAACACACCGGCCAAGATTTCAATCAGCTGCTGCGCCAGATGGACAGGGGTCTGTTGGTGACTGAGTTGATGGGCCAAGGCGTGAATGCGGTTACGGGCGACTACTCCCGCGGCGCGGCCGGTTTTTGGGTGGAAAATGGCGAGATCCAGTATCCGGTCTCTGAGATCACTATCGCCGGTAATCTCAAAGAGATGTTCACGAATATGGTGGCGGTTGGCAGTGATCTTGAGCTGCGCTCCAGCATCCAGACCGGTTCGATTTTGCTCGATACCATGAAGATTGCCGGTAGCTGATGCTGGCGACATTATCCTGTTAGTGTCTTCTAGTACCTATCGTCCGTGGCGCGTTTGTGGCGGACGATAGGCGATAGGCGATAGGTGATTAGGGATAGTGGTTATTGCTTTGCTTTAGCTTCCCAGTGTTTTCCTTCCTTTTCCCTTTTTCTCTTTTCTTTCTTTCCTGTCCTTTATCTAGGCAGTGCTTTTGCCGTGATGTTTTTCACATTCTGCGTTTCGCGCTCGTGTTGTGCGTTTTTTCAGCGCAAGAGAGTCTTGAGAGCAGGAAAAAGCATTTCCCCCACTTTGTGTGAGCCGATATACTCGTTTGTGTACAAAGTGTGTTTTTTTTGTAGAGCAAAAGGAGTGTGCAATGGCGAAACTATTAACCCTGATGGTCAGCGTGTGTCTGGCGGCAACCTTAGCGAGTGCTCCGCTGCGGGCGGAAGAAAAAATAGCTGATGTCGAGCAGGCAATGAAGATCATCGCGCGTAACTACCGAGCGATTAGCAAAAGTGATGATCCGGCGCTGCTGACGCGCGATCTGCAGGCGATCCGCTCTGCCGCGCAGCAAGCGCAGGGAATGATCCCAAACAAACCTAAAGGGATGACCGAACACAGTGAGGCACACAAAACGTACCTGACAGGCTTGAGCAAACTCGAAGATCAAACCGACCAAGCGCTCGCGTTATTGGCTGACGGTAAGGTGCCTGAGGCGAAAAAAGTGATCGGCGAGATGAAAACCGTGCGCGATCATTACCACAAAGAATTGAAAGTGAAAGATTAACCGATGGCCGAGGCAAATAAACACCGCTTGCCAGCAGATCGTTGGGATGCGGTGGTGATTGCGACTCATTGGCTGGTGGCCGGCGGTTTTGTGTGTAACCGCCTGCTCAATGAGGCTGGCGGTGTGTGGCATGAACGTATCGGCCTGACGGTGGCGGGGTTAGTGTTATTGCGCTTGCTGTGGGGGCTAACGTTAGCGCGCGGGCCAGCTCGCTTAAGTCAGTTTTTACCGAGCTGGACGCGGGTACGTCATCATGTAGCGCAGATCCGCTCCGGCGAGTTGCCTAATCAGTTGGAGCATAATCCGTTAGGCGCACTGGCGATTTGGCTGTTTTGGTTAGGGCTACTGGCCGTGGCGGTCACTGGTTGGGGCCAAGATCAGAGCTGGGGCGATGCCTGGCCGTTAGCGGATATCCACGCGTGGTTGGTGGACGGGCTAACGGTGCTGGTGGTGGTACATGTGTTGGCGGTGATCTTGATGTCACACCGCATGGGGCAGAATCTGTTACGACGAATGTTGCCGCTACCTTAAGCATTTACCGCATTTCGTTTGGGTATATAACCTTAGAGAGTGCTTATAACGGTAGTCTGTGGTGATCCATGCAGTCGCTAAAAGAAAATACCCAAACAAAAAACAGCGGCTTTTGGCCGCTGTTTTTTTATTGAATGCGTGGGTGAACGCCAGATGTGAGCAATCGCGCATGCTCGCCGTATTATGCGGGTTACGCTGGGTTTTGGGCGTCTTTCGGGCGCTTTTCTAGTGTTCGGTGGCGCGATTGCACATTCTTGCCACGGGAGCGGAAATAGTCCGCCAGCTGTTCGGCAATGTACACCGAGCGGTGCTTACCGCCGGTACAACCAATGGCCACGGTCAGGTAACTACGGTTATTGGTTTCCAGCATCGGCAACCACTGTTCCAGATAGCTGCGCGTCTGGTAGATAAAGTTATGCACTTCGGTATGACGGGCTAAAAACGCCGCTACGGGCTTATCCAAACCGGTCATCGGACGCAGTTTTGGATCCCAGTGCGGGTTAGGCAAGAAGCGCACATCAAACACATAGTCCGCATCAATCGGAATACCGTGCTTAAAGCCAAACGACTCAAACACCATGGTCAGTTCGCGTTCGCGTTTACCGAGCAGGCGCGAGCGCAGCATTTCGGCCAGCTCATGCACCGACATCTCGCTGGTATCAATCACCAAGTCAGCGCGTGAGCGCAGTGGCTCTAGCAGCTCATTTTCGGTATCGATGGCGCTTTCCAGTGACAAACTCTGGCTAGAGAGCGGGTGCAGACGACGTGTGTCGCTGTAGCGGCGGATCAGGGTATTGCGATCCGCATCTAAAAACAGAAGCTGCGGGACAAAGCCTTCCGGCAGATCGTTCAGCGCTTTATCCAACTCCGCCGGGGAGTTGGGCAGGTTACGCACGTCGATACTGACCGCCGCCGAGGTTTGCCGATCCATTAAGGAGCGGGCCAGTTCGGGCAGCAGCGTCACAGGAAGGTTATCGACACAGTAAAAACCCATATCTTCAATGGCCCGTAGGGCGACGGATTTTCCTGAACCTGAACGTCCGCTGACGATCATTAACACCATGATCGCGACTCCATTATTCCTCAGTCAATATCTGATACAGCTCTTCATCAGAAAGTGCTGTTCTTAAACGCCGGCAAACACTCTTGTCGGCGAGGCGTTTGGCCACGGCGGACAAGGTTTGCAGGTGTTGCTGGCACTGATCTTCGGGTACCAGCAGGGCAAACAGCAGATCGACCGGTTGATTGTCTACCGCGTCAAAGGGGATCGGCTGTTCGGTACGGATAAACACCGCCACCGTAGTGGTGCCTGGCTCCATTTTCCCGTGTGGAATAGCAATCCCATTGCCGATACCGGTACTGCCCATTTTTTCGCGGGCCAGCATGGCTTCAAACAGGGTTTGCGGAGCGACAGTGAGCCGACTGGCGGCCAGCTCACTGATGATTTCCAGAGCACGTTTTTTGCTGGAGCAATGGACCGCACTACGGGTACAGTCCAGAGACAGCACTGAGCTAAGTTGCATAATTACTGCTTGTTTAATTTGTCTTTATGTTTAGTGAGCTGACGCGCAAGCTTGTCAATCAGCAGGTCAATGGCCGCGTACATAGTTTCATGCTCGGCGGATGCATGCAGCTCACCGGCATTCACGTGGAGTGTCGCTTCGGCAATCTGAACGGTTTTTTCCACTGTCAGTACGACATGAACATTGTTGATATGTTCAAAAAAACGTTCCAGTTTACTGAATTTGTTGGTGACGTAGTCACGTAACGCTTCTGTAATTTCTACATTATGACCTGACAGATTAATTTGCATAAGCGTCTTCCTCATCCTGTTGTCTTTAAACCAAGCGTTTACGCTGATTCGACGGGGGTATCGCGAGTGATTCACGGTATTTGGCGATGGTTCGTCGCGCCACCATGATCCCCTGGTCTGCGAGCATTGAGGCGATTTTGCTATCGCTCAGCGGCTTCGCAGGATTTTCCGCCGCGACCATTTTCTTGACTAATGCTCGAATGGCCGTGGATGAACATTCGCCACCATCTTCCGTGCTAACGTGGCTTGAAAAGAAATACTTAAGCTCAAAAATGCCGCGTGGGCTATGTAAATATTTTTGGGTTGTGACGCGTGATATGGTTGATTCGTGCATTTCCACCGTTTGGGCGACATCGGCCAGCACCATCGGCTTCATCGATTCTTCACCATACTCAAAGAAGTCTTGCTGATGATCGACAATACAGCGAGCCACTTTGAGTAAAGTATCATTACGGCTTTCCAGACTTTTGATCAACCACTTTGCATCTTGCAAGTTACTGCGGATAAATTGCACGTCACTGCTGTTGCTTATTTGGCGTGACAAGGCCGCGTAGTGCTGGTTGATAGACAGGCGCGGCGTGGCATCGCCATTGAGCTCCACCACCCATTCACCGGCAATTTTGCGCACTGCCACATCGGGGATCACGTATTCGGTCTCGCTTTGCGAGATGCTGTGTCCTGGACGTGGATTGAGGGTCTGGATCAAGGCGATCGCCGCTTTCAGCTCGTCCTCTTTCAGGCGCGTTTCCCGCGTCAGGCTGCGAAAATCACGATTAGCCAGCAGATCGATATGTTCGCTGATAATCAGTCGCGCTTGCGGCAATGACGGTGTATCGGCGGCGAGCTGGTTTAACTGGATCAGCAGGCATTCGCGTAAATCGCGCGCCGCGGAGCCTATCGGGTCAAAGTGTTGGACGCGGGTCAGTACCGCTTGCACTTCGTCCAGTTCAATCTGCTCATTGCCAAGGCTTGCTAAGATGTCGTCTAAAGAGACGGTGAGGTAACCGGCATCGTCTACCGCATCGATGATGGCGATGGCGATGGCATGGTCGGTTTCACTTAAGCGCGACAATTCAGCCTGCCACAGCAGGTAATCTTGCAGGGTTTCGTTGGTTTCCCCTTGATACTGTGGGGTATCGCTGTCAGAGGTACTACCGGAGCCACCAGTAAGGTTATTTCCTGCGGTATAGAGATCGTCCCAGGTCGTGTCCACCGGCAATTCCTGTGGCAGCTCCTGTTGTTCCAGTGCATCGCGGCTGTCTAGCAACGGCTCGGCGTCGGTGGCATCTTGATGCTCGGCGCTGGCAGATTGGCTCGGCGTTTCCGCCGTGTGGGCCAGCGCTTGAGCATCCAGTGGCATCTCTTCCAGATCGTCGGCCAGCTCTAGCAGAGGGTTGCTTTCCAGCGCCTGTTGGATCTCTTGCTGCAGCTCAAGCGTTGACAGTTGCAACAGACGGATCGCCTGTTGCAGTTGCGGTGTCATCGCTAATTGCTGACTCAGCTTGAGTTGTAAACTTGGCTTCATGCAACCTCGGTATCCGTACTTCCCGGCTAAGCCGGGAGCTCATCGCTTTTCAGTATGATATTACGTTATAAACGGAACTGGTCACCCAGATATACCCGTTTAACATGTTCATTTTCCAGAATCTCTGCCGGAGTCCCATGTGCGATCATATGTCCTTGACTTACGAT
Source organism: Plesiomonas sp. ZOR0011 (assembly GCF_000800945.1). Taxonomy (NCBI): domain Bacteria; kingdom Pseudomonadati; phylum Pseudomonadota; class Gammaproteobacteria; order Enterobacterales; family Enterobacteriaceae; genus Plesiomonas; species Plesiomonas sp. ZOR0011. Next base: position 60,556 of record NZ_JRKB01000062.1, on the reverse strand, counting down.
GTAGGCATGCTCGCACACATCCAGCGTTTCCCGCACATTGTGGTCGGTGATCAGAACGCCCAGCCCGCTATCACGCAGGTGTTTAATGATGTTCTTGATGTCGATAACCGAAATCGGGTCTACGCCGGCAAAAGGTTCATCCAGCAGGATAAATTTAGGGTTGGCAGCTAAGGCGCGGGCAATTTCTACTCGGCGACGTTCACCGCCGGACAGTGCTTGCCCTAAGCTGTCACGGATGTGCTGGATATGGAACTCATCCAGCAGCTCTTCGGCGCGCGCTTCACGGCCTTGCTGATCCAGATCGCTACGGGTTTCCAGTACCGCCATCAGGTTGTTGTACACCGTCAGGCGACGGAAGATAGACGCTTCCTGAGGCAGATAGCCAATGCCACGGCGAGCACGAGCATGCATCGGCAGTAAGCTGATATCATCGCCATCAATGCTGATACTACCGTTATCACGGGCCACCAGACCGACCACCATGTAAAAGGTGGTGGTTTTACCGGCACCGTTGGGGCCGAGCAAACCGACAATTTCACCGGATTTGACGGTCAAACTGACGTCGACCACCACTTTGCGGCCTTTATAGCTTTTGGCCAGATTTTCTGCGCTCAGGACTGCCATTTAGTTGCTACTTTTCTTGTTGGAGTTATTCAATTGTGACGGCTGCAATACGGTGACCACGCGCTGGCCTTTGTTGCTGAAGGCATCCATCTGTTGCTTTTGGATCAAGTAGGTAATGCGATCGGCTTTTACGCTGCTATCTAATTGTTTGAGCTCAGCATTTCCGATCAGTTCCACAAAGTCTTTACCCAAGTCGTAACGAATCTTATCGGCATGGCCTTCAACGGGCTTGCCGTTGTCTTGCATCTGATAAAAGGTGGCCGGTTTACCGAAGCCTTCGATGATCTCTTTGCCTTTCTCATCTTTCGGGCGGATCACCACCACTTTATCGGCTTTCACATCAATCGTACCTTGGGTCAGCACCACGTTGCCGGTGAACACCACGGTATTGGTCGCCAGATCCAGAGATTGCTGCTCTGAGTTGATGTTAATCGGCTGATCGGTATCCCCTTTGACCGCCAAGGCCGGCCGACTCAGCGCCAGCAGCACACACACTGCCAGTAAGTTACGGTTTTTTAATTTCATAGTAGGATTTTACCTGTTCCTGCAGCTCGGCCGTGCGGTTACGTAGGTTCCCGCGCATTTTCAGTCCGACTGAGGTGAAGTTGGCACCGTAAACGGTCACCTTGGTATCGGACGTAATATCCTGAGTGGTCAGATTAATCGTGGCCTGCGTGGTTTCCAGTTTTTCCAACTGGGAGTCCGGCGTCAGGCTGTTAACTTCGACATCGCCTTTCAGGTATAGCATTTTATCTTTGGTCAGCACGGCATCTTTGGCCTGTACCATCCAGATGGGTATTCCTTCTGCGGAATACAAGGTCATCAGCGGTTGGCTGAAATCGGTGTTCCCGTTTTCAGCATAATATTTAACCTTGGTGGAGACCAATTTATAGTGCAATTTCCCGGTCGGGTCGTAAACCACGGTCAGCATGTTATTGCCCCAGAACGACGGATCGCCTTGCACTGGGGCGGGCACTGTCGGCTCATTACCACCATTGGTGGCCAGCCAGCCGAGCAATACCAACGCTATCGCGCCGAGGAACAGACTCCAGCGGATATTCATATGGAGTGCCCTTGCGCCTGTTCCAGCTTGCCCTGTGCCAGCAAGATCAGATCGCACAGTTCACGTACCGCACCATGACCGCCACGCAAGTGGGTGGTGTAGTGAGCCCGCGGCAGTAGCATTGGGTGTGCATCGGCCACACAGACCGATAATCCCACTTGTTGCATTACCGGCCAGTCAATCAGGTCATCGCCGATATAGGCCACTTGTTCTGGACGCAGTTGCAACTTGGCCAGCAGCGCATTGAAGGCGACGATTTTATCTAGCTGTCCTTGGTACAGGTGGTTGATCCCCAAGGTTTTGGCGCGATCGGCCACCAGTTGTGAGGAGCGACCGGTGATGATGCCGACTTCGATATCGGAAGTCAGCAGGCAACGGATCCCGTAGCCATCACGCACGTGGAAGGCTTTGAGCTCTTCGCCCTGGTTGCCCATGTAAATCAGCCCGTCAGACAGTACACCGTCAACATCACAGATTAGCAGTTTAATCTGTGCCGCGCGCTCAACGACGCGGCGCTCAACGGCACCGTAACAGGTTTCTATCAGCATTATACCACTCCGGCCTTTAACAAATCGTGCATGTGGATCACCCCGACCAGGGTGTCATTGTGTGTGACCAACAGACAAGAGACGCTGCGCTGTTGCATCAGATTCAGGGCTTCGACCGCCAATGCGTCTGGCGAAATACGCAGTCCGCCCGGGGTCATGACATGTTGAATGATGATATTGTGCAGGTCATGGTGCAAATCGAACACTCGGCGCAGGTCACCGTCGGTGAAAATGCCCTGAATATGCATCATGTCGTCGCAGATTACTACCATACCCAGTTTTTTGCGCGAAATTTCCAGCACGGTATCGCGCAGACTGGCGTCTGGAGCAACATGCGGTAATTCATCGCCGGTGTGCATGATGTCTTGCACTTTGAGCAGCAGCTTACGCCCTAAAGCGCCGCCTGGGTGAGACAGGGCAAAATCATCCGCGGTAAAACCGCGCGCTTTGAGTAAGGCGACAGCCAGAGCATCACCCATCACCAAGGTTGCGGTGGTGCTGGAGGTTGGCGCTAAGCCGAGCGGGCAAGCTTCTTGCGGAACATGGATACACAGGTGTACATCGGCATTTTGCGCCATGCTGCTGTCTGGCTTGCCGGTCATGCAGATCATGCGGTTGCCAAGGCGTTTGATGACGGGGATCAAAGCCAGAATTTCATGGGCTTCACCGGAGTTGGAAATCGCCAGCACGACATCGTCTTTACTCAGCATTCCCAGATCGCCATGGCTGGCTTCGCCTGGGTGGACAAAAAAAGCCGGCGTACCGGTACTGGCCAAGGTGGCGGCAATTTTACGGCCGATATGGCCGGATTTGCCCATTCCCATCACCACCACTTTGCCGCTGGCGGCATAGATCAGTTGGCACGCACGGGCAAAGTCATCATTAATATACTGCTCGAGCTGGGCAATACTGTCCCGTTCGGTGGCGACCACATGGCGTCCCCAGTGCTGAAAATCAAACGCGTTTGGCATAATTATTCTCATCGTTCCGTGTGATGCTGAACTGCGGTAGTAAGCCGAGCCAGCGCAGGCTGGCGGGCAGCGAAATTAAACCCTGCACCAACGAGGCGGCGGCCGACCGCATTAACTGAAAACCGCGCGCACAATCTATGGTTTAATATCGGTATCTGATTTTATGGTGCTAATTTTGACTGTCGCGGCGACAAAAGTAAAACGGCAAACCAAGCTCGGTTATTGAGATATGTATGGTTAATGCCTATTATGCCCGGCTACTTTATTATCGCTTTCAACCTATAGAGAATGTTATGACTCAGGCGGAAACGAACTTAGTCGAAGTTCGTCATATGAGCTTCTACCGGGGAGAACGTCCGATCTTTGAGGATATTAACCTCGTCGTGCCGCAAGGCAAAGTGACGGCGATCATGGGTCCGTCCGGGATCGGTAAAACCACGCTGCTGCGCTTGATTGCCGGCCAGCTGCAGCCCTCTGCGGGCGAGATCTGGTTTGATGGGGAGAATATCCCCGCATTGTCGCGTCGCCGTTTATATGACGTGCGGAAAAAGATGAGCATGCTGTTTCAGTCCGGGGCGTTATTCACCGATCTGAACGTGTTTGAAAACGTGGCCTTTGCGCTACGCGAGCATACCCGCTTGCCAGAAGAGTTGCTGCGTCAAGTGGTGCTGATGAAGCTGGAGTCGGTTGGACTGCGCGGCGCGGCGCAGTTGATGCCATCGGAGCTATCCGGTGGGATGGCGCGGCGTGCGGCGTTGGCACGGGCGATCGCGCTCGACCCGCAGCTGATTATGTTTGATGAGCCGTTTGCTGGCCAAGACCCGATCAACATGGGCGTTTTGGTGACGTTAATTCGTCAGCTCAATCAGTCACTGGGCCTGACTTGTATCGTGGTGTCGCATGATGTGCCGGAGGTGCTCAGCATTTCTGACTATGCTTACATCGTGGCAGAGCAGCATGTGATAGCGCAGGGATCCCCAGATACGCTGCGCGCGCATACCGATCCGCGGGTGCGTCAGTTCCTGGATGGTAAAGCCGACGGCCCCGTGCCGTTCCGCTTCCCGGCACAGGATTATCGTACGGAGTTATTCGGTTAATGGTGTTAGATTCTTTGGCTGCGCTCGGACGGCGTGGCATGCATGTATGTGGGGCGTTTGGCCGTGCCGGTCTGATGCTATTTGGCGCGCTAGTGGGGCGCCCGCAACCGGCTAAGCAATTCCCGCTGTTGCTGCGTCAGCTGTATAGCGTGGGCGTGCAATCGCTGCTGATTATTATCGTGTCTGGCCTTTTTATCGGGATGGTGCTGGCGCTGCAGGGCTACATCATTTTGGTGGATTTCGGCGCTGAAACCAGCCTTGGTCAGATGGTGGCGTTATCGTTGTTCCGTGAGCTTGGGCCGGTGGTTACGGCCTTGCTGTTTGCTGGGCGCGCGGGCTCGGCGCTAACGGCCGAAATCGGCTTGATGAAGGCCACCGAGCAGCTTTCTAGCTTGGAGATGATGGCGGTCGATCCGCTACGCCGAGTGATTGCGCCGCGTTTTTGGGCCGGGGTGATCAGCATGCCAATTTTGTCGATGATTTTTGTCGCCGTTGGTATTTGGGGCGGCGGCGTGGTGGGTGTCGATTGGAAAGGCATCGATCATGGCAGCTTCTGGGCGGTGATGCAGTCATCGGTTAGCTGGTCGTATGATTTACTCAACGGCCTGCTAAAGAGCGTGGTGTTTGCCATTACGGTGACCTGGATTGCGCTCTTCAATGGTTATGATGCGGTGCCGACTTCGGAAGGTATCAGTCAGGCGACCACCCGTACTGTGGTACATGCTTCGTTAGCCGTATTGGCGTTAGATTTTGTGCTTACTGCACTGATGTTTGGGAATTGATCCACATGCAGCAGAATAAACGACAAGAAATCGGGGTAGGCATTTTCATGCTTATCGGTTTGGCCGCGCTGGTATTTTTAGCCTTAAAAGTGGCCGATATTAAATCGCTGGGCAATGAGCCGACCTATCGTCTGACCGCGACATTCGATAATATCGGCAGCCTTAAAGTGCGCTCACCGGTCAAAATTGGCGGTGTGGTGGTTGGACGGGTTACCAATATTACGTTGGATACCAAAACCTATCTGCCGAAAGTCGAATTAGCGATCTTGAGCCGTTATAACGAAATTCCGGAAACCAGCTCGCTTTCTATTCGCACCGCCGGTTTATTGGGCGAACAGTATCTGTCGCTGATCCCAGGCTTTGTGGATACTGATACTGCGATGCTTAAAGATGGCGATCGTATCGAAGACACCAAGTCAGCCATGGTATTAGAAGACCTGATTGGTCAGTTCTTGTATAACAGCGGCAGCAACAGCTCCGGCTCCGGTAATACTTCCGGCGCGCACAGCGAATAATGCAGCAAAGGGCAATCTAAGAGGAGAACTCTGATGTGGAAACGATTTGTAATGCTGGCGATGTTGATCGTCGCGCCTTGGGTTCAAGCACAGGCTGCGGATGCCACTAATCCTTATACGCTGATGAATCAGGTGGCAGATGAACTGTTTGCCAATTTGAAAAGTGCACAGCCACAGATTAAGCAAAACCCGAATCTGCTCAAAGATATCGTGCGCAAAGATCTGATGCCGCATGTGCATGTGCGTTATGCCGGCTCATTAGTGCTGGGGCGTTATTTTAAAGAAGCCAGCGAAGCGCAGCGTACCGCTTACTTTGCGGCTTTCGAGCGTTATTTAGTGCAGTCTTATGCGCAAGTACTGACCTTGTACAGCAACCAGAAAGTACAAATTGAACCCGCTAAGCCATTGGGTGACAGCAACATCATCTCGATTCGGGTGGATGTGTTGGAGCCGGGCAAACCGGCTACCCGTTTGGATTTCAAATGGCGTAAAAACACCAAGACCGGTGAATGGCAAGCCTATGACATGATTGCCGAAGGCGTCAGCATGATCACCACCAAACAAGGTGAGTGGGCGGGCATTTTGCGCACCGGTGGTATTGAAGCCCTGACCAAGCAACTGGATCAGGCGGCCGCGACGCCGATTACCCTGAAATAAAGGCGGTAAGATGGCAGAACGTCTTCTCTGGCGCAGCGAGGCTGCGCCACATTTCGCGTTGGAAGGTGAGCTAGATCGGGAAACCCTGCTTTCCCTGTGGCCGCAACGCGAAAAACTGCTACCGGCGGGTGAGTCGGTACTCGACCTGAGCCGGTTGAGTCGGATAGACTCTGCCGGCCTTGCTTTTTTAATGACCCTGCTGGTGGACGCCGAGCGCCGTGGTAGCCAGTGCCGCTTGGTACAGGTTCCGCTGGCGATGCAAACGCTGATTAGCTTGTCCAACCTGACTGAGATAATGGCACCGTACATGCCATCCGGCACTAACTGAGAGCTTGCTATGGATACCAACGAGATTAAACAAGTATTGATGTCCGCTTTGGCACTGGATGACGCTTATGTCACCGGCGATGGCAGTCATTTCCAAGTGATTGCGGTCAGTGCCCAGTTTGCCGATATGAGCCGGGTCAAAAAACAACAAACCGTCTATGGCCCCTTAATGGACTACATTGCGGATAACCGCATTCATGCGCTGTCGATTAAGGCATTAACCCCTGATGAATGGCAGCGTGAGCGCAAATTCTTGCTGCCGAGCTAGCTGACTGAGAGCTGTCTGAATGGATAAATTTCGAGTAAAAGGGCCGACCCGCCTGAGCGGCGAGGTTAACATCTCTGGTGCCAAGAATGCGGCGCTGCCAATCCTGTTCGCGGCCCTGCTGGCCGAAGAGCCGGTAGAGATCCAAAACGTGCCTCACCTGCGTGACATTGACACCACCATGAAGCTGCTGCGTCAGCTGGGGGCGAAAGTCGAGCGTAATGGTTCGGTGCACGTTGATGCGAGCCAAGTAAACGAGTTTTGTGCACCGTACGATCTGGTGAAAACCATGCGAGCTTCTATTTGGGCATTAGGCCCATTGGTTGCGCGTTTCGGTCGTGGTCAGGTTTCTTTACCGGGCGGCTGCGCGATTGGTGCGCGTCCGGTGGATCTGCACATCGCGGGCTTGCAACAGCTGGGCGCGGAGATCCGTCTGGAAGAAGGCTATGTGAAAGCGTCGGTAAACGGTCGTCTGACCGGTGCCCACATCGTGATGGACAAAGTCAGTGTCGGTGCCACCGTGACCATCATGAGCGCCGCAACGCTGGCCACCGGTACCACAGTGATTGAAAACGCCGCGCGTGAGCCGGAAATTGTCGATACTGCTGATTTCCTCAATACCTTGGGCGCGAAAATCACCGGAGCCGGTACTGATCGCATCACCATCGAAGGGGTTGAGCGTCTGGGTGGCGGTGTACACCGCGTGGTGCCTGATCGTATTGAAACCGGTACTTTCTTGATTGCCGCGGCTATTTCTGGCGGTAAAGTGATCTGCCGTCATGCTAAGCCTGATACGCTGGATGCCGTACTGGCCAAACTGCGTGAAGCTGGCGCTAAGATTGAAACTGGGGCTGATTGGATCAGCATCGATACCGAAGGCCGTCGTCTGAAAGCGGTGAATATCCGCACCGCGCCACACCCAGGTTTCCCGACCGACATGCAAGCACAGTTTACCTTGCTGAACATGGTCGCCGAAGGCACTGGTGTTATCACCGAAACTATCTTCGAAAACCGCTTTATGCACGTTCCTGAACTGATGCGAATGGGCGCGCATGCCGAGATTGAAGGTAACACCGTGATTAGCCAAGGCGTTGAGACATTGAGCCCGGCGCAAGTGATGGCGACCGATCTGCGCGCGTCAGCCAGTTTAGTACTGGCCGGTTGTATCGCCTCTGGGGTGACCGAGGTGGATCGGATTTATCACATCGACCGCGGCTATGAGCGTATCGAAGATAAATTGCGCGGTTTAGGCGCCAATATTGAGCGCGTGAAAGTCGACGCGTAATGACTGCGTTATGGCGTCGGAGGTTCAATACCGAGCCACTCAAAGCCAATAAAAAAGCCACCGCTGCGGTGGCTTTTTTTATGCTGTCGTTTTATGGCGTTTACGTTCGATGGCCGTGAGGGCTAGCGTGCGCTTAATGAATTGGGTATTCGGTGATGGTGACCGGTAAGGTCATCTCTTTACCGTCACGGATAATGCTCACCGGTACTTCTGAGCCGGGGCGGATCTCCGCAACCTGATCCATCACGCCCACGGCACTGACGGCCGGTTTGCCATCAATGGCCGTGACGATATCGCGCACATGCAAGCCGGCTTTGGCGCCGGGGCCATTTTCATCCAGCCCAGCAATCATGATGCCCTGAATGCGCTCCATGCTAAAACTCTGGGTGGTCGAAGGCACAATTTCACGCCCTTGCACGCCGATATAGCCGCGGATCACCCGACCATCACGGATCAGCTTATGCATGATTTTGGTGGCCAGCGCGACCGGAATAGCAAAACCAATCCCTTCGGCGGCCTCACCGGAGTTGCTCTTATCGAGGCTCAAGGTGTTAATTCCGACCAGTTCACCAAGGCTGTTGACCAACGCGCCGCCGGAGTTACCGCGGTTAATTGAGGCATCGGTCTGCAAAAAGTTTTGGCGGCCAAAGGTGCTCAAACCAATCCGACCGGTGGCACTGATAATGCCTTGGGTGATGGTTTGGCCGAGGTTGTAGGGGTTGCCTATCGCCAGCACCACATCGCCAATGCGTGCTGGACGCTCAGCATTCAGTGGAATTTGCGGCAAGTTAGTGGCGTCGATTTTCAGTACCGCCAGATCAGTCATGGTATCGGAGCCCACTAACATGGCTTCATACACGCGGCCATCTTGTAAGGCGACAATGATTTGATCGGCGCTACTGATCACGTGTTGGTTAGTCAGGATATAACCGCGCGGATCCATGATAACCCCAGAGCCTAAGTTGCGGATTCCGAGAGTTTGATCTTGGGTATTTTGTCCCATGCTGCGGTTATACACATTGACCACTGCTGGCGCTGCTGCGCGTACCGCCGAGTTAAAACTCATGGGCTCTGCACCCATCGAAAGATGCGGTGAGGGCAAGGGTATGGCACTTTTACGCAGCTCAGGATAGAGCCAGAGGATCAGCAGGGCAGCGAGCACACCCAGAACTATTGCTTTTAGCAGCTTTGCAACCATAGGGGCCGTGATGATGTCGTGTGAGATGAGAATAAGTGTCAGGATACCACGCGGGTATCCTGACACGGGAGGAGATTAACGCAGCAGAATATACAAAGAGGCATCGCCACGCTGAATATTCATGGCAATCACAGGCGGTTTGCTGTCTAGGATCTTACGCAGTTCGCCTAAGTTCTTCACTTGCTGACGGTTAATACCGATGATGATATCGCCATCTTGCAAGCCGATCCGCGCCGCAGGTGAACCTTTGGCTACTTTGGTGATCTGCACGCCGTGTACATCGCCTTTGCTGTAATTCAGCAAATCAGCGCCTTCCAGACCCGGATACAGGTTAGACGCGTTGGTCTGCTCCTGATCGTTTTGCGCCAGTGTCACATTGGTATCAATGTTCTTACCGTCACGCATCAGGCCCAGTTTCACGGTCTTGCCCGCACCCATGGTGGCGATCTTAGCGCGCATTTCGGCAAAGCTAGTGATGGGTTGACCATCCATCGCCACAATCACGTCACCGGCTTTGATACCGGCTTTGGCCGCAGCTGAGTTCGGTACCACTTCGCTGACGAATGCACCTTTTTGCGCGTTAACGTCAAATGCTTGGGCCAGATCTGGGTTTAACTCACCGCCTTTGATTCCCAGCATGCCACGACGAACGCCGCCGAACTGGATGATCTGATCAACCAAGTTTTTGGCCATGGTGCTTGGAATGGCAAAGCCAATACCAACGTTACCGCCGCTTGGCGCTAAGATCGCGGTGTTAATCCCGATCAACTCACCGTTCAAGTTCAGCAGCGCACCACCGGAGTTACCTTGGTTGATGGCAGCATCGGTCTGGATGAAGTTTTCAAAGTTCTCCAGATTCAGACCAGTTCGGCCAAGCGCAGAGATAATCCCTGAGGTTACTGTCTGCCCTAAACCAAACGGGTTACCGACGGCCACGGCAAAGTCACCGACGCGCAGATTGTCAGAGTTAGCAATCTTAATCGCAGTCAGATTTTTTGGATTTTCCACTTGCAGCAGCGCAATGTCAGACTGCTTGTCTGCACCAATCAGCTTGGCCTTCAGCTCGCGGCCATCTTTCAGTTGTACGCTGATTTTATCCGCACCATTAATGACATGGTTGTTGGTGATGATATAGCCTTTGGCGGCATCAATGATCACCCCTGAGCCCAAACCACGAAACGGTTTCTGGCTGGATTGCTCGGTCGGAAAATCCGGTCCGAAGAAGAATTTGAACTCTTCTGGCAGACGTTGGCGTTGTACTTGAGTCCCTTCCACTGAAATACCGACCACGGCCGGCAGTACTTTTTCCAGCATCGGCGCCAGACTGGGTACTGCTTGTCCATCTACGGTAGCCGGTAGAGCGGCCAAGGCCGGCGCCGGACTCATGGATAAGCCTAAACTTAATGTTAAAGCACTCAGCAACAGCACGGGTTTTTTCATACACACACTCAATTAAAACGAAAACAGGGAAAAATACATACAATCGCTAGTATGACTGTCTGCTTCCAATTTAGTTCAATTAGTGACCTACGCTTTTTTTCCGCTTAGCAAACCGGAGTGCTCATCGGAGTAATCCCGCGGCATGCTGATAGGCGCCTGATCGTTATCGGCTTCGGTCAGACGATAGCGAAATGGGTTATCTTGCTTTGGCTGCTCAGGCAGCAATTGATTGGAGGTCTTGGCCATGTGCTGGTACAGCTTGCGGTAATCGTTAGCCATGTTGTCCAGCAGCTCGGCGCTATGGGCAAAGTGATCGGTCAGCTCCTGACGGTACTGCTCCAATTCATACTTATTTTTTTCCAATTCGGATTGCATTTTCTTTTGCTTACGCAGATCCGTTTGGGTCAGACGGGCCAGTACAAAACCGGCAGCCAGGCCGAGGATAAAAATCAGCGCACTCATCCAAGTCATAATTACTCCTAGTGAAAACCGAGCTTAATCAGCAGGGTGGTAATGGTGTCACTATACCTGCTCTTACCTGCAGCGTGGTACTATAAGTGACATCTTTTAGTGTGACGGATAGCACGCTAAGGACTATAACCAAAATAAATCAGGAAGTGGTCAGACATATGGATGTGACTAAGCCCAGCGCCCTGTTTCAGCAGGCGCTTACTCGCCATCATTATCAGGCAGACAGTGCGCAATTGCAGGCCATCGCGGCACTGGATCGGCTTTTCATGCAGTTACAACAGCGCCAGCATCATCCGGTACACCCTGAGCGGATTTCGTGGCTGCGGCGCTGGTTACCGGGGCGCGGGCAGCACTCTGCACCGGTCGTTAATCGGCTGCGAGGGGTCTATTTATGGGGCGGTGTCGGGCGCGGTAAGACGTGGCTGATGGAAGTGTTCTATCAAGCGCTTCCCGGTGAACGTAAGCTGCGTCAGCATTTCCATCGCTTCATGTATGACTTACATCATGAGCTGACATTAAAAAAAGGCCAAGAAGACCCGCTGCACAAAATTGCCCAAAGCTTAGCGGCGCGCTATGACGTTATTTGCTTTGATGAGTGCATGGTGACCGACATCACCGATGCCATGCTGCTGGGGCGTCTGTTTACCTATCTGTTTGCCGAAGGGGTAGTGCTGGTTACCACTTCGAATGTCGCGCCGGATGATCTGTACCGTAATGGTCTGCAGCGCGCGCGTTTTTTGCCGGCCATCGCGCAAATTAAACAGCATTGCGAAGTTTTGAATGTGGATGCGGGGTTGGATTATCGCCTGCGCACCTTACAGCAAGCCTCCATTTATCACTGGCCACTTAGCCATAACGCCAGCGCGCAGATGCAACAGTGCTTTACGCAGTTGACTGGAGAAAGCGCACTAGTCAGTGAGCACTCACTGCATGTGCTGCACATTCATCATCGTCCATTACCGGTATTGGCGGCGCAGGCTGGCGTGGTGATGGTGGAATTTGCCGAACTGTGCCAAAAAGCGCGCAGTCCGGCTGATTATATTGAGCTAGCGCGCCAGTTTCATACCGTGCTGTTGGTCAATGTGCGCACGATGAATAGTGAGCAAGAAGATACCGCGCGCCGATTTTTAGCGTTGGTCGATGAATTTTATGCACATCGCGTAAAATTAATTATTTCGGCAGAAACAGCGCAAAATCAGCTCTATCAGGGAAATTTATTAACTTTTGAGTACCAACGATGCTATTCCCGCTTGCAGGAGATGCAGAGCTTAGATTATCTTGCGCAGCCTCATGGGGTTTAACTGGCAAAGTGATGTAAAAAATAGTCGATTTTATCGGCGCTCTTCACTATAATCCTCCGACCCCACGTTACATTGGTAGTCCCCGCCAATACGGTGCTAGCAAACGCAACTCGAAGGGGTTGTTGTGCAGCATGTGAGCGTGAATCTTCATCATTCCCGACGTTGATTCACCGGGTGTAACTTTTTTATTGGGTAAGCTATTTCATGAAAACTTTTGTAGCTAAACCAGAAACCGTTAAGCGCGACTGGTATGTAGTAGACGCAAACGGCAAGACTCTGGGTCGTCTGGCGACCGAGCTGGCTCGTCGTCTGCGCGGCAAGCACAAGGCGGAATACACTCCGCACGTTGATACTGGTGATTACATCATCGTTCTGAACGCTGACAAAGTTGCCGTAACTGGTAACAAGCGTTCTGATAAGATCTATTACCGTCACAGCGGTTATGTAGGTGGCATGAAGTCCGCTACCTTCGAAGAAATGATCGCCAAGCATCCAGAGCGCGTGATCGAAATCGCTGTTAAGGGCATGCTGCCAAAAGGTCCTCTGGGCCGTGCCATGTTCCGTAAGCTGAAAGTGTACGCTGGCGCTGAGCACAACCACGCAGCACAGCAACCACAAGTTCTGGACATCTAATACGGGATCAAGGCAATGGCAGAGAATCAATACTACGGCACTGGCCGTCGCAAAAGCTCTTCCGCACGCGTCTTTATCAAGCCGGGTAGCGGTAAAATCGTAATCAACCAGCGTAGTCTGGATCAGTACTTCGGCCGTCCAACTGCCCGCATGGTAGTTCGTCAGCCGCTGGAACTGGTTGAGATGAGCGAGAAGCTGGACCTGTACATCACCGTAGTTGGTGGTGGTATCTCTGGTCAAGCGGGCGCCATCCGTCACGGTATCACCCGTGCTCTGATGCAATACGACGAGACTCTTCGTCCTGCTCTGCGTGCAGCTGGCTTCGTTACACGTGACGCTCGTCGCGTTGAACGTAAGAAAGTGGGTCTGCGCAAAGCACGTCGTCGTCCACAGTTCTCCAAGCGTTAATCTATACTGCTTCGGCAGTTACGATTATCCTCAAAAAGCTCGACTTCGGTCGGGCTTTTTTGTATCCATAAATGTTGCAAAAAGGTTTTAATAACTTGTCAAAAAGTGTTGTTTTTCTTATTATCTGCCTGACTTTTGCAATTATGAGAAACACATGCTAGTCGATTGTTAAAATCAGGCCGGCAGCGTTTCTTCATCAGGCAGCAATGATACCGCAGGGATAGATAACAATAACCAAGCGGGAGCGATGGGAGATAGAGGGATGAACAATGCGCCTGTAAACAGCAGTCGCCGGCGTTTTCTTACCGTGGCCACGGGCGTTGTCGGTGGTGTCGGTGCGGTTTTTGCGGCAGTCCCCTTCATCAAATCCTGGAATCCCAGTGCTAAGGCTAAAGCGGCTGGTGCACCGGTACAGGTCGATATCAGTAAACTGGAAGAAGGTCAGCTGATTCGGGTGGAATGGCGCGGTAAGCCGGTATGGCTGGTTCGCCGCCCGCAGGCAGTACTGCAAGAGCTGGCCAGCCATGATGGCAAACTGCGCGATCCGGCGTCCGCCGAACCTCAGCAACCTGACTATGCACAAAATGCGTACCGCTCGGTAAAACCGGATATTTTTGTCGCGGTGGGGATCTGTACGCACTTAGGCTGCTCACCGAGTTATGTGCCGGAGGGATTTGGCGTACAGGTGGAAGGGGTGCAGTCCGGCTTTTTGTGCCCATGCCACGGCTCGAAATTTGATATGGCCGGACGGGTCTTTCAGGGCGTTCCCGCGCCACTGAATCTGATGATCCCGCCGTATAAGTTTGTGGATGACAACACCATCCTCATTGGCGTAGATGACAATGGAGTGGCTGCGTAAATGAATAAGTTGCTCGACTGGATCAACGCGCGGATCCCGCTCACCGCCACTTATAACAAGCATGTGGGTGAGTATCCGGCGCCGAAAAACTTCAACTTCTGGTACTTCTTCGGCTCACTGGCGATGTTGGTATTGGTCAATCAGATTATCACTGGGATCTGGCTGACCATGAACTACAACCCGTCGGCGGAAGGGGCGTTTGCCTCCATTGAATACATCATGCGTGATGTGGAATATGGCTGGCTGCTGCGTTACATGCACTCTACTGGAGCCTCGTTTTTCTTTATCGTGGTCTATCTACACATGTTCCGCGGCCTGATTTATGGCTCCTACCAAAAGCCACGTGAGCTGCTGTGGATCTTCGGCATGCTACTGTTTTTGGTGCTGATGGCGGAAGCCTTCATGGGCTATCTGTTGCCGTGGGGCCAGATGTCGTTCTGGGGCGCACAGGTGATCATTTCGCTGTTCGGTGCGATCCCGGGGATCGGCGATGCGCTAACGTTGTGGATCCGCGGTGATTACGTGATCTCGGGCGTGACCTTGAACCGCTTTTTTGCGCTGCACGTGATAGCACTGCCTTTAGTGTTGGTGCTGCTGGTGTTCCTGCACATCGTGGCGCTGCATGAGGTAGGGTCGAACAACCCTGATGGTATTGAGATCAAGAAAAACAAAGATGAAAACGGTTGGCCAAAAGACGCCATTCCTTTCCATCCGTACTACACCGTCAAAGATATCATGGGTGTTGCTGGCTTCTTGTTCTTCTTTTGCTACGTGATTTTCTTCAACCCAGAGATGGGGGGTTATTTCCTTGAACCGCCTAACTTTGAAGCTGCTAACGGCCTGAAAACACCTCCGCACATTGCGCCGGTGTGGTACTTCACCCCGTTCTACGCCATCTTGCGGGCGATCCCCGATAAATTATTAGGGGTCGTGATGATGGGGCTGTCGATTGCGGTGCTGTTCTTGCTGCCGTGGATCGATCGCGGCAAGGTGCGCTCATTCCGTTACCGCAGCCGTTTCCATACCCTGAATATCGGGATGTTTGTGATTAGTTTTATCGCTCTTGGCATTCTCGGTACGTTACCGGCGACACCGCTGTATACCCTGTTATCGCAGATTTTTACCCTGTGTTATTTCATGTTCTTTGTCTTGCTGTTCTTCTACAGCAAAAGTGAACGGACTAAACCGCTGCCAGAACGGGTGACTTTCAAATGAAAACATGGATTGTGATGTGTCTGGCCTTATTCTGCGCGGCTCCGCTCTCGGCGGCGGAGACCGGTGTGGCGTTAATGCGGGCCAATAATGATTTAACCGATAAAGCCTCGCTACAAAATGGCGCGCGCCTGTTTATGAATTATTGCGCGGGGTGTCACTCCACCAAATATCAGCGTTATGAACGGGTCGCGACCGACTTGGGGATCCCGCCGGAGCTGATGAAGCAAAACCTGATCTTTGATAATCAGGCCAAAATAGGCGATCTGATGACCAATGCCATGCCGGAGAAAAATGCCGCCGGTTGGTTTGGTGCGCCGCCACCGGATTTGACCTTGGAAGCGCGTTTACGTAGCCCCGATTGGATTTATACCTATTTGCATTCGTTCTATGCCGACCCAGCTCGGCCATTTGGGGTGAATAACACCTTGTTCCCGAACGTGGGAATGCCGCATGTACTGGAAGAGCTGCAAGGGTCGCCGGAAGCGGTGGTCGAGATGCATGAAGTGGGCGGTCAACCGCACGCGGTGGTGATTGGTACTAAGATCGTACGCCAAGGCGAAATGAACGCCGAAGAGTATGATCAAGCGGTGCGGGATATTACCAATTTCTTGGAATATTCCGGCGAACCCATGAAGCAACAGCGTAAGCAAATTGGCTACTGGGTGTTTGCATTTTTGGTGGTATTTTTTATCCTCGCCTACTTGCTGAAAAAGGAATACTGGCGCGACGTACACTAATTATGCGAAACTGGTGCCTGTTTTTCGGTTTATCCGATCGGCATGGGGGCTTGGGCCCCCTTTTGCCGTTTGTGTATTTGAGTTAAGTGGAGGGTTGAATGGCTATCGCAGCTAACAAACGCTCGGTGATGACGCTATTTTCTGGTGCAACCGATATTTTCAGTCATCAAGTTCGCATTGTTCTGGCCGAGAAAGGCGTGAGCGTGGAAATTGAGCAGGTTGATGCCGAGCATCTGCCGGAAGACTTGCTGGATCTGAATCCGTACAACTCCGTACCGACACTGGTTGATCGTGAATTGGTGCTGTATAACGCACGCATCATCATGGAATACCTGGACGAGCGCTTCCCGCATCCTCCACTGATGCCGGTTTACCCGGTAGCGCGTGGCCAGAGCCGTCAGATGATGTACCGTATCGAACAAGATTGGTACAGTCTGCTGGACAAGATTGAGCAGGGAACTCCGGTAGAAGCCGACGCAGCGCGTAAGCAACTGCGTGAAGAGCTGCTGGCAATTGCGCCGGTATTCAATGAATTCCCATACTTCATGAGCGAAGAGTTCAGTCTGGTGGATTGCTATCTGGCTCCGCTGTTGTGGCGTTTGCCGGTACTGGGTATCGACCTGATTGGTCCGGGTTCAAAAGAAATTAAAGGCTACATGACTCGCGTTTTCGAACGTGATGCCTTTTTGGCCGCCCTGACCGAGTCTGAGCGTGAGATGCGTTTGCACGGTAAGGTGTAACTGATGGAGTTAACCCAGATGAAACCTCGCCGACCGTATCTGGTTCGTGCGTATTATGACTGGCTGCTGGACAATAATTTAACCCCGCATCTGGTGGTGGACGCCATGTTGCCGGGAGTACAGGTGCCGATGGACTTTGTCCGTGACGGGCAGATCGTACTGAACATTGCTCCGCGGGCGGTAGGAAATCTGGAACTGGGCAACGACGCTATTCGCTTCAATGCCCGTTTTGGCGGTATTCCGCAACAAGTCGATGTGCCGATGGCGGCTGTTCTGGCGCTGTATGCGCGTGAAAACGGCGCTGGTACACTGTTTGAGCCGGAAGTTGCCTATGATCTTCCGGATGAAGACGAGTTTGCGGCGGCGGCAGAAGAAGAAGCGTCGGCCAATGCCGAGCCGAATCTGGTGCTGGTCGAAGAGCTGGCCGGTGATGATAACGGGCCAGATGATGAGCCGCCACGTCCGCGTGGTCGTCCGACTCTACGCGTAGTGAAATAACTCACTGTGTGATAAACCGAAACCGTCCGGTGCCGGTTGTGCGGTGTTATCTGCGCATGCAACAAGAAATCCGGACAATAAAAAATGCAGCCTAATGGGCTGCATTTTTTTTAGGTCGGCGCACTTACGTTAACTTAATTGGCTCGTGCTTAATGAATTTGCGCTTAATTCACTTGTACTTAATTCACCTTAATTTACATAGTCGAACACTTTGACTACCCGCTTCACGCCACTGACGTTACGGGCAATATTGGTGGCCGCGTCGGCTTCTGCGCGGGTCAGTTTACCAATCAAGAACACTTCCCCGTTTTCGGTGGTGACCTTCACATTGCTGGCTTTGACCTTGTCACTGCCGAGCAGCTGAGAGCGCACTTTGGTGGTGATCCAAGTGTCATTAGAGATGGTGCCGAAGCTGATTGGTTTACCAACACGGATCTCGTTATACACTGCCGTTACTCCTTGAACGCCGGCCGCAATCTGGCCGGCGTGTTTGGCCAGCTCCGCAGTTGGCGTTTCGCCGACTAACAGTACGCGGCCTTCATAGGCCGTTGGGAGTACGCGGGCTTCTTTTTTCAACTGGGCATCTTTGCTCAGGGCATCGCTGACGCGCAGCTCCAGTGTTTCATCGTCAATCTGGCCGCCGACACTGCGTGGATCGGTGGCCACTTTGCCGGCCACTGCCGCGCCGCCGACGATAACGGCGCCGACACAACCTTGCAAGGCAAAGGCCAGCAGTACAATGGCCAGTTTAGCGGTGATGCGCATGGAGGCTCTCCTTGAAATGGGCTGAAATTAATCGTCCTGATGCGGGAACAAGGTCCGGTCAATCAGATCGCACAGGCAGTTCAGGGTCAGCATATGCATCTCCTGAATGCGAGACTGGCGGTGGGACGGAATGCGGATCTCCACATCCTGCTCACCCAATAAACCGGCCAGAATACCGCCGTCATAGCCGGTCAGGGCAATGATGGTCATATCACGGGTGACCGCAGCTTCCACCGCTTTGACGATATCTTTGCTGTTTCCCTTGGTGGAGATGGCCAGCAGAATATCGCCATTTTGACCTAACGCGCGTACTTGCTTGGAGTAGATCTCGGTTTGCAAGTCATCATTGCCGATAGCGGTCAGCATGATGCTGTCCGCCGTCAGGGCGATCGCCGGCAAGCTTGGACGCTCGGTTTCATAGCGATTCACCAGACATGCGGTAAAGTGCTGAGCATTGGCCGCCGAGGCACCATTGCCGCAGCAAAGAATTTTATTGCCGTTTAACAGGCACTGCGCCATCACCAGAGCGGCGCGGGCAATGGCATCTGGCAGAGCTTCAGCCGCGGCTATTTGGGTTTGAATGCTTTCGGTAAAGCAGGCTTTGATTTGTTCTAACATAGTGTCTGTTAATGGTAGTGTAAGATGTTCTGATACCAGCTAATACGGGCATCCGGCCCATCAAATGCCACAATATCAAAGCGGCAATTGGCGGTATCGATACTTTGTCCGCGTTGATGCAACCAAACTGACGCGCTGTGATACAAGCGACGTTGTTTGGTTGGCGTGACGCTGTCGACGGCAGAGCCTAAATGAGCATGGCGACGGTAGCGGACTTCGACGAAAACCCAATCATACCCATCAAGCATGATCAGATCCAATTCACCGCCGCGCAGCGTGACGTTGGCGGCGATGAATTGCAGCCCCTGCTGTTCGAGATACAGGCGCGCACGTTGTTCAAACTGCGCGCCTAAAGCCCGGCGGGAGAGGCTCACTGAGCCTGAGGATCGGCCACGGTGGTGGCCGCAGGTGGCGTGGTGCTATCGAGCGGCGCGTTCACCGGCAGTTCACCGGTTGGTGCGTTGGCGGCGGCGTTAGGATCGACACTCATCGATACTGGCAGCAGCCCTCCGTTCTGATAGCGCAGCCAGTTCAGCTGACGGTGCACGGTGCAGTTTTCACTGGCACTGAGCAGACCGGTCTGACCGGCAACCTGATAGCCACTGACCTGGCGCAGTTCATTGAAGTGGCTGGCCAGAGTCCAAGCATCCATCCCCATGGCGTACAGGCGGGACAGCGAGTAGTCCGGATTGCTCCAGATCTGGCTGACACGCTGCGCGGCCGGTGAGTTTGGAATGGTCAGCATCGGGATATCGCTGAATTGCACGCCATCCATCTCCAGACGAAAATCTGGGCCATTACCGGCCTGATTGCTGCGTGAGCTGGTGTACAGCGCCGGACGCTGCTGACCGCTTAGCAGTGAGGCATCGATAAACGGCTTGAGCAGTGACAGCTCATCAGGGGTAGTGACCAGATAGATAGCATCGATGGCACCGCGGTTGGCATCAGCGCTTAAGGATACCCCCAGCACTTGGCGCAGGATGTCAGCTTTGCCTTGGCTACGCAGGCTTTGGTTGATGCTCTGGCGCAGTGCGACGGTATCACCAAAATATTGCACGGTCGGCTCACTGCCGCTCAGCTGTTGCCACTGACGACGAAACGCATTGGCGACGCGCTGGCCAAACGGATTACCCGGCACCAGTACCAACGGGGTACGTTGGCCTTGATCCCAGATATGCTGCGCCGCATCGGCGGCTTCATCTTCTGGCGACAGGGCGTAGTAGCAGATGCTGTTATTGGCCGGTGGGTTTTCCGGCTGGTTTAATGCCAGCACCGACATATCGGCCGGTAATTGCATTTTCAGCAGTTCATCGACCCGGTTTTTCAACAGCGGACCGACCAAGGTACGCACCCCTTCTTGCTGGGCTTGCTGAATGATGGCCGGCAGCGGTTTGCTGGCGGTGTCGTACACTTGTACGCGGGTATTCGGGTTACGACTGCTGTCATCCAGCATCCCAGCCATGAAGCCTTGGCGAATGGCATCGCCCAGCGCTTGGTTTTGGCCGCTGACTGGCAGCAACAGACCGATGGCATCCATGGTGGAAGCCGGTAGCGTCAGGTATTGGTTAAGCTGAGTCGGTAAAGTCAGCGCGGCTGGATGTTTCGGGAAGCGCGCTTTCCAATCGGCAATACCGGCTTTCAGTTGTGGCAGGTTATAGCGGTTTTCCTGATACACCCGCGCCAAGTCGAGCCAACCGAGCAAAATGGTTTCTTGCGGGCTGATCACTGCTTGTGCCAGTTCGCTGGCCGGTGCCTGACTTAGCACTTGCCAAGTTTGGTCTAGATTGGCCTGCTTTTGCTCTGGGCTGGTGAGGTACTCGGAAAGTGCGATATGATCACGCACGGATTCAATGATATTCCCTTTGGCGTCATCCACGGCGATACGCGTCTGGTAATAGCGCATCTTTTGCAGTGGCGTCAGCATGGCCACATTCAGCTCCGCCAAGTATTTGCTGGCGGCGGGCATGTTGTTTTTGGCCACGTCCAGCTCAGCACGTAACAGCAGCATTTCATGGCGCTGTACATCGCTTAGCGGCTCTTGTACCGCAGTTAAGGTTTGTTCGGCTTGTGGCAGGTTTTTCTCTTTGAGCAGCGCCTGTACCGCCAACAACTGCCACGTGGCTTTATCTTTCGCGCTGCTGGTGGCAGCTTGCTGCAGATAATAGGCCGACGAAGCCAATTGCTCGATACCCGGCACATTGCCAGAGCCTGATTGTTGTGGCGCTTGACAGGCTGCCAGAGCAAAGGCCATGAAAAGCGGTAAAATTACGCGTCTTGCATTGACGCCGGAGCATAAAGAGGGAAGCATGGGCATTCCAGTCACGTTTCTTCCTAGAGACGGTTAATCTTAAATCGGCAATGAAGTCTATACAATGAAAGCTACCGAACAATCTTTCATCACTCCGGCAACTCTGTACATAGTTCCCACGCCAATTGGTAACTTAGAAGACATTACTCAACGGGCACTGAATGTATTACAGCAGGTCGATCTTATTGCCGCTGAAGATACCCGTCATAGTGGATTATTGTTACAACATTTTGGCATACAAGCGCGCTTTTTTGCGCTGCATGATCATAATGAGCAACAAAAAGCGGAAGTGCTGGTGGAAAAACTGTGCCAAGGCCACAGTATTGCACTGATTTCCGATGCCGGTACGCCGCTGATCAGTGATCCCGGTTTCCATCTGGTGCGTCGTTGCCGTGAAGCGGGGGTGAAAGTGGTGCCGCTGCCAGGGCCGTGCGCGGCAATTGCGGCATTGAGCGCCTCGGGAATTGCCTCCGATCGTTTTTGCTTTGAAGGCTTTTTACCGGCGAAGACCAAAGGGCGTCAGGATACGCTGCGTGCCGTTGTGGAAGAGCCGCGCACGTTGATTTTCTACGAATCGACCCACCGTCTGCTCGATAGCCTGCAAGATATGGTCACCGTGCTGGGCGCTGAGCGTTATGTGGTGCTGGCCCGTGAGCTAACCAAAACTTGGGAAACCATCCATGGTGCACCGGTTGGTGAATTGCTGGCTTGGGTGCAAGAAGATGAAGTGCGTCGCCGTGGTGAGATGGTGCTGATTGTGGAAGGTGCAAAACCGGCCGAAGAGGATGCGTTGTCAGCAGCGGTGATCAAGACCTTGACCTTGTTGGCGCAAGAGTTACCGCTGAAAAAAGCGGCGGCGTTAACCGCTGAGATCCACGGGGTGAAGAAAAATGCCCTGTACCGTTATGGGCTGGATTACTTGAGTGAGTGATTTCAGTGCGCTTTACACTGGCGCTGTGATCGCTTTCTCGTTATAATCCGCCGCGGAGTTGGCCAGACAGTCGCCGCTTCGTGGTCGTCCCCTCGGGGAGACACACGGGGGGGAGGAAAGTCCGGGCTCCATAGGGCAGGGTGCCAGGTAACGCCTGGGCGGCGCAAGCCGACGACTAGTGCAACAGAGAGCAAACCGCCGATGGCCTGTGTTTCACAGGATCAGGTAAGGGTGAAAGGGTGCGGTAAGAGCGCACCGCGCGACTGGTAACAGTTCGTGGCACGGTAAACTCCACCCGGAGCAAGACCAAATAGGGGTTCATTGGTGCGGCCCGCATTGAACCCGGGTAGGTTGCTTGAGCCAGTGCGCGAGTGCTGGCCTAGAGGAATGACTGTCCACGACAGAACCCGGCTTACCGGCCGACTCCCTCATTTCGAGAAAAAGCCACGTCTTTGACGTGGCTTTTTTCCTTTTTGGACTGAGTACGCCGCTTCTTATATTTATCTCGGATTCAGTTGCACGGATAAGCATATGAATTTTCTGATTTCCCCGAAAAATGGCGGCTAGTCTGTGCTGCATCACGCTTGACAAGCTTTTTCCCCCCTCCGTAAACTTGCATTTGTGGGAATTTATGGGTTTTTGTGGTGAATTTTGGGTTGCAGGGGATACAAAACGACCATGTTTCGTGGTGCCCTGTCCTTAAGCCTCGACAGCAAAGGACGCTTGGCGATACCAACCCGCTACCGGGATCACTTACTGAATGAATGTCTGGGACAGTTAATCTGCACCATCGACATCCATCAGCCCTGTCTGCTGCTTTATCCATTACCACAGTGGGAATTTATTGAGCAAAAACTGGCCGGTTTATCCAGCATGGTGCCAGAAGAGCGGCGTATTCAGCGTTTGTTGCTGGGGCATGCCGCCGAGTGTGAGATGGACAGCGCAGGACGAATTTTATTGCCAGCCACCTTGCGCAGTTATGCCCAGTTGCACAAAGAGCTGATGCTGGTCGGCCAGCTTAATAAATTTGAGATTTGGGATGCAGATGCATGGCAGCAGCAAATCCAACTTGATATTCAGGCGGAGCAGACCGGCCCTTCAGTGCTGTCTGCCCGATTACAGGATCTATTTTTATAATTATGTCAGAACAAACTTCCCATATTACCGTCCTGCTGCATGAGGCCGTGGGCGGTCTTGCTATTCGCCCGGATGGTATCTATATCGATGGTACTTTCGGTCGTGGCGGACACTCTCGCCTGATCCTGTCCCAACTTGGCCCACAAGGGCGTCTGATTGCGATTGACCGTGATCCGCAGGCGATTGCTGAAGCGGCTACCATCGACGATCCGCGCTTTCAAATCGTGCATGGCCCGTTCTCGAATGTGCAGCAGTATGTTGAAGAGCTGGGTTTGACCGGCAAAATTGACGGCTTCTTGCTGGATCTGGGCGTCTCGTCACCGCAATTGGATGATGCCGAGCGTGGTTTTAGCTTTATGCGTGATGGCCCACTGGATATGCGTATGGATCCGAGCAGTGGTTTTTCTGCCGCCGAGTGGCTGCAAAAAGCCGAAGCCGAAGACATTGCGTGGGTGCTGAAAACTTTCGGTGAAGAGCGTTTTGCTAAGCGGATTGCGCGCGCGATTGTTGAGCGCAACCAGAGCGAGCCGATGACTCGCACCCGTGAGCTGGCTGAGCTGGTTGCGGCTGCTAGCCCAGTGAAAGAGAAGCACAAGCATCCAGCGACCCGTACCTTCCAAGCGATTCGTATCTATATCAATAGCGAATTGGAAGAGATTGAGCGTGCATTAGATGCCTCGTTGACCATTTTAGCGCCGGGTGGCCGCTTATCCGTGATTAGCTTCCATTCGCTGGAAGACCGGATTGTGAAGCGCTTTATCCGTCGTCAGAGTAAAGGCCCAGAAATTCCTGATGGTTTGCCATTGACCGAAGCGCAGCTGGCCGGTGGGAAGAAAATGCTGACCATCGGTAAAGCGATTAAGCCGTCAGAGGAAGAGATCGCGCAAAATGCACGCTCGCGCAGCTCGGTATTGCGTGTGGCGGAACGGATGGCTGACTGATGAGCACCGAACGTCACTCACTGACTTCAATTATTGCGGAGGACTTGCTGCGATTTGGCAAGATCCCGCTGTTGTTGCTGATCCTGGTGTTGCTCTCTGCGCTGGCGGTGGTGTTGAGTACTCACCGCACCCGCTTGCTGATTGTGGAGCGTGAGCACCTGATGTTAGAGCGGGATGCTCTGGATATTGAATGGCGTAACCTGATTCTGGAAGAAAATGCGCTCGGCGATCACAGCCGAGTAGAACGGATTGCCACCGAAAAACTGCAGATGCAGCGGGTTTCTCCGGCACAGGAAAAAATGGTTAAACAATAATGGCGAAACCGATCCGAACGTCGAAAAATAAACGCCCGGAAGAGAAGAACGATTCCAGTTTTATTCGCTGGCGCTATGTGCTGGTGGGTGGAGTGATGGCAATGGCGCTGGTCGGCCTGTTGCTGCGTGCGGCATGGATCCAAGTGGTCAATCCTGATCGCTTGATCCGCGAAGGGGATATGCGCTCTTTGCGGGTGCAGTCCGTCAGTACGCCGCGCGGAATGATCACGGATCGGGCTGGGCGTCCGCTGGCGGTGAGTGTGCCGGTGGATGCGGTGTGGGCCGATCCGAAAGAGATTGCCGATACCGCGTCACTGGAAAGACACGAACGCTGGAATGCACTGGCCGATGCGGTTGGTATTCCACTGGATAAGTTAACTTCACGGGTAAAAAGCAACCCGAATTCCCGTTTTATCTATCTGGCGCGCCAGATTAGCCCTTCTTTAGCGACCTACATTCGCGAACTGAAAATCCCCGGAATTTACCTTAAGCAGGAATCACGCCGTTTTTATCCGAGCGGTGAGGTGAGTGCGCACATCATTGGCTTTACCAATATCGATGGTAAAGGCATTGAAGGGGTAGAGAAGAGCTTTGATACCTGGCTGACCGGTGAGCCGGGTAAGCGGGTGGTGCGTAAAGACCGCTTTGGTCGCGTGGTCGAGAATATCTCGGCGGTGGAAAGCCGCGCCGCGCATGATTTGTCGCTCAGTATTGATGAGCGCTTGCAGGCGATGGCCTACCGTGAGCTGAAAAATGCGGTGACCTTCAACAAGGCTGAGTCCGGCTCCATTGTACTGCTGGATGTACAGACCGGTGAAGTGTTAGCGATGGCCAACTTGCCGTCATATAACCCGAATAACCGTGCCCAGATTGACAGCGCTCATTACCGTAACCGCGCGATCACCGATACTTTTGAGCCGGGTTCGACCGTGAAACCGTTGGTGGTGCTGACCGCGCTGGATCGCAAAGTGGTAAAAGAAAATGCGGTGCTCAACACCATGCCGTTTTACGTGAACGGCCACCGGGTGCGCGATACCGTGGTGTATCCAGAGTTGACGCTGACCGGTGTGCTGCAAAAATCCAGTAACGTGGGGGTATCCCACTTGGCGTTGGCGATGCCAGAAACCGCGCTGCCAGAAACGTACAGCAAGTTCGGTTTTGGCCAGCCAACCAATCTGGGTTTGGTCGGGGAAAGTAGCGGCATGATGTTGCAGAAAAGCCGTTGGGCTGACATCGAACGCGCAACCTTCTCGTTTGGTTATGGTCTGATGGTAACGCCACTGCAACTGGCGCGCGCCTATGCCACTCTCGGCAGTTTCGGTGTGTATCGCCCGCTGTCGATCACTAAAGTGGACCCGCCAGTAGAAGGCACGCGGGTGTTCTCAGAAGAGCTGACCCGTAAAGTGGTGCACATGATGGAAGCGGTGGCCTTGCCGGGCGGTGGTGGTCGTCGTGCGGCGGTGGATGGTTATCGCATCGCGGTGAAAACCGGTACGGCGAAAAAAATTGGTCCGAACGGCAAGTATGTCGATAAGTATATTGCTTATACCGCAGGGGTGGCTCCGGCCAGTAATCCGCGGTTAGCGCTGGTGGTGGTCATCAACGAACCACAGGCCGGTCAGTATTACGGTGGTGCGGTGTCTGCCCCGGTATTTTCCGCCATTATGGGCGGGGCACTGCGCATTCTGAACATCCAACCAGATGCCTTGCCGTCAGAAGATGAAGTTGTGCTTAATAGGAGTGGGAACGCCCGTGTCAACACATGATTTGCGCTCGTTGTTAGCGCCTTGGGTAAAAGATGCTCCGGCGCGAGCGTTACGGGAAATGACGCTAGACAGTCGTACGGCCGCGGCCGGCGATCTGTTTATTGCGGTTCTGGGACACAAGACTGATGGCCGTCGTTATATCGCGCAGGCCGTCGCGCAGGGTGTTGCGGCCGTGATTGCGGAAGCCGAAGGGGAAGCGTCAGACGGTTGTATCCGTGAAGTGCACGGCGTACCGGTGGTGTACTTAAGCCAGCTTAACCGCAAGCTGTCGGCATTGGCCGGCCGCTTTTATCATCAGCCGAGCGAACAATTAAAATTAATCGGCATTACCGGCACCAATGGCAAAACTACCACCACGCAACTGGTGGCACAGTGGGCGCAATTGCTGGGTGAAACTGCGGCAGTGATGGGCACGGTGGGCAATGGCCTGCTGGGCAAGGTGAGCCCCACCGAGAACACCACTGGCTCTGCGGTGGATGTGCAGCATGTGCTGTCAGATATCCGCGCGCAGGGTGCCACGGTCGCGGCGATGGAAGTCTCTTCCCACGGCTTGGTGCAAGACCGAGTAGCGGCGCTGCAATTTGCCGCAGCCGTGTTTACCAATCTTAGCCGCGATCACCTCGATTACCACGGCACCATGGAGAACTATGCCGAAGCCAAGTGGCGTCTGTTCTCCACTCACCAGTTTGGTCAGGCCATTATCAACGCCGATGATGCCATTGGCCGTGAGTGGTTAATGCGTCTGCCGCACGCGGTGGCGGTCAGCATGCAGCCGACATTGCCGCTGGCGTGGGATGGCCGTTTCCTGTGTGTCACCGAGGTGGCATATCACCCACAAGGCGCGCGTATTGCGTTTCGCTCAAGCTGGGGCGATGGCCAAATTGACAGCCCACTGATGGGCGCGTTTAACGTGAGTAACCTGACGCTGGCATTAGCTACGTTACTGGCGTTGGACTATCCGCTGGCAGATTTGCTGCGTAGCGCCGCGCACCTGCAACCAGTCTGTGGCCGGATGGAAGTATTCAGCGCGCCGGGCCGTCCAACCGTATTGGTGGACTACGCCCATACACCCGATGCGTTGGAGAAAGCGCTGGAAGCGGCGCGCCTGCACTGCCATGGTCAGCTGTGGTGTGTGTTTGGCTGTGGTGGCGATCGAGACCGCGGTAAGCGTCCATTGATGGGCGCGCTGGCCGAGCAGTTGGCCGATCGCGTGGTGATCACCGATGACAATCCACGCACCGAAGATCCGCAGGCGATCGTGGCCGATATTCTGGCCGGTCTGGTAGCTCCGGGTGTGGCACAGGTGATTGCTGGTCGCGCCGAGGCGGTCACCGCCGCGGTGATGAATGCCGCGCCGAATGACGTCGTACTGCTGGCCGGTAAAGGTCATGAGGATTACCAAATTGTCGGTCAGCGCAAGCTGGACTACTCCGATCGTGAAACCGCGGCCCGTCTGCTGGGAGTGGTGGCATGATTGCCCTGTCGTTAGAACAACTGGCGCAGGTTGTCGGCGGTAAGCTGCTGGCCAGCGCACCAGAGGCGCAGCGTTCCATCACTGAGGTGACTACCGATACGCGTAAAGTGACGGCCGGTGCGCTGTTTATCGCTCTGCGCGGTGAACGCTTCGATGCCCATGATTTTGCCGCGCAAGCGCAAGAACAGGGCGCGGCGGCATTGTTGGTTGAGCGCGAGTTACCGCTAGCGATCGCACAAATTGTGGTGGCCGATACCCGTTTGGCGTTAGGTCAGCTTGGCCATTGGGTACGTACTCAGTGCCGAGCGCGCGTGGTTGCCATGACCGGTTCATCGGGCAAAACCACCGTAAAAGAGATGACGGCAGCGATTTTGGCGCAGCGCGGTAACGTGCTGTATACCGCCGGTAACTTTAATAACGATATCGGTGTGCCACTGACACTGCTGCGCCTGAGCAGCGAGCATGATTATGCGGTGATGGAGTTGGGCGCTAACCATATCGGTGAAATTGCCTACACCACGGCACTGGTGCAGCCCGAGGCGGCGTTGGTGAATAACGTGATGGCGGCGCATCTGGAGGGCTTTGGCTCACTGGCGGGCGTGCGGCAGGCGAAAGGCGAGATTTACCAAGGCTTGAGCGCGACAGGAACCGCAATAGTCAATCTGGATATCGATGAGCATCAGAGCTGGCAACCGGCGTTGCAGGGTAAAATCGTGCGTACCTGGTCGATGCGCCAGCCGGCAGATTACACCGCTAGCGACATTCGCTGCGCGCGTGGGCTGACGACCTTTACTCTGCACACTCCTGAGGGTGAGCAGGCGATCGCGCTGCCTTATCCGGGGCTGCACAATGTGTCTAATGCATTAGCCGCAGCGGCGCTGAGTATTGCTGTCGGCGCATCATTATCTGACGTGGCCACGGGGTTAGCCTCGCTTCAGCCGGTGAAAGGGCGTTTATACCCATTGGCGCTAACGCCATCGCTGCTGGTCTGGGATGATACCTACAACGCCAATGTCGGTTCAATGAAGGCGGGGATTGCGGTATTAGCGCAGCATGCAGGGCTGCGGATTTTGATTGCCGGTGATATGGGCGAGCTCGGTGATGAGAGCGCCGAATGTCATCAGGCGGTCGGTGACGCGGCGCGTGATGCCGGTATCGATCAGGTCTTCACCGTCGGCGTTCTGAGCCAAGCGATCAGTGCACCAAGTCAAGGGCAGCATTTCAGTGATAAAGCCGCGTTGCTGGCGGTATTGCTGCCGTATGTCGCTCAACAATTACAACAAGATGCCAATATCACCCTATTGGTGAAAGGTTCGCGCAGCGCAGCTATGGAAGATGTCGTGCGGGCGCTGCAGGAGACGTTTACATGTTAGTTTGGTTAGCGGAATTGCTGGTGAAGTATTACAGCGGATTCCATGTGTTTTCTTATCTTACCCTTCGCGCCATTGTCAGTTTGCTGACCGCCTTGGCCATTGCCTTGTGGATGGGGCCACACCTGATTGCGTGGCTGCAAAAATTGCAGATTGGCCAAGTGGTGCGTAACGACGGCCCGGAGTCGCATTTTAGTAAGCGCGGTACCCCGACCATGGGCGGTTTGATGATCCTGACCTCCATCAGCATTTCGGTGCTGCTGTGGGCCAATCTGAGCAACCCGTATGTGTGGTGTGTGCTGTTTGTGCTGCTGGGCTATGGCGCGGTGGGCTTTGTCGATGATTACCGCAAGGTAGTACGTAAGAACACCAAAGGGCTGATTGCTCGCTGGAAATACTTCTGGCAGTCGGTGATTGCGTTGATTGTGGCGTTTGCACTGTACGCGACCGGTAAAGATACCGCTGCTACTCAGCTAGTGGTGCCATTTTTCAAAGACATCATGCCGCAACTGGGCTTGCTGTACATCCTGCTGACGTACTTTGTGGTGGTGGGAACCAGTAACGCCGTTAACTTGACCGATGGTTTGGATGGCCTGGCCATCATGCCGACCGTGTTCGTGGCGGCGGGTTTAGCGCTGGTGGCTTGGGCGACCGGTAACGTGAATTTTGCCGAATACCTGCATATCCCGTATATCCGTCACAGTGGTGAGCTGGTGGTGGTATGTACCGCGATCGTGGGCGCCGGACTGGGCTTTTTGTGGTTCAACACCTACCCAGCCCAAGTTTTCATGGGCGATGTTGGCTCGTTGGCGCTGGGCGGGGCGCTCGGGATCATCGCTGTGTTGCTGCGCCAAGAGTTCCTGCTGCTGATCATGGGCGGCGTGTTTGTGATGGAAACCTTGTCAGTTATTTTGCAAGTGGGCTCGTTCAAATTGCGTGGCCAGCGGATTTTCCGCATGGCGCCAATTCATCACCACTATGAACTGAAAGGCTGGCCGGAGCCGCGAGTGATCGTGCGCTTTTGGATCATCTCGCTGATGCTGGTTCTGATTGGACTGGCTACCTTGAAAATTCGCTAAGGATTGTCTGTCATGGCGTGCTATGCGGGTAAAAATATCGTCATTATCGGGCTGGGGAGTACCGGCCTGTCCTGCGTGGATTTTTTCATGCAACAGGGTGTGGTGCCGCGGGTGATGGATACCCGCAGCCAACCGGCGGGGCAAGATCGCTTGCCTGACGGCGTTGAGCTGCATACCGGCAGTTTGAACAGTGAGTGGCTGCTGGCCGCCGATCTGATTGTGGCCAGCCCAGGGATTGCGCTGGCGCGCCCTGAACTGCAAGCGGCGATCCGCGCCGGTGTGGAAGTGGTGGGCGATATCGAACTGTTCTGCCGCGATGCCTGCGCGCCGATCGTAGCCATTACCGGCTCGAACGGTAAAAGTACTGTCACGAGCTTGGTGGGTGAGATGGCGCGCTGCGCCGGCTTGCGTGTCGGCGTGGGCGGTAACATCGGCATTCCGGCCCTGTCACTGCTGAATGATGACTATGACCTGTATGTGCTGGAGTTATCCAGTTTCCAGCTGGAAACGACCTCGAGCCTGCACGCCAAAGCCGCCACGGTGCTGAATGTCACCGAAGATCATATGGATCGCTATCAAGGTATGGACGACTACCGCGCGGCTAAATTGCGCGTCTATCAAGGCGCCAAGACGTGCGTGGTGAATGCCGAGGATCCGTTAACGCTGCCGCAGCAACCAACCGCAGAAGTCGTCAGCTTTGCGCCGTCGCACGGCGATTACTGTCTGGGTGAGCATTTGGGTGAGACCTGGCTGATTGCCGGCGGTTTCCCGGTCATGCCGGTGGCGCGTATGAAGCTGGTTGGCCGTCATAATCAGGCTAACGCCTTGGCGGCGTTGGCGTTGGCTGATGCTGCCGGAATTAGCCGTCATGGCTCTGTGTTGGCGCTGGAAAACTTTACTGGCTTGGATCATCGCTTCCAGTTGGCGCATGAGTCTTCTGGCGTGCGTTGGATTAATGACTCCAAAGCCACCAACGTAGGCAGTACTGAAGCGGCGCTCAATGGCCTGCAAGTCGCTGGGCGTTTGTTCTTGCTGCTGGGCGGCGATGGTAAAGGCGCTGATTTCAGCTCACTACAACCGTTGCTGCAAGATAGTCATATCCACCTGTACTGCTTTGGCCGCGATGGCGCGCAATTGGCTGCGCTGAAAGAGAGCGCCGTGCTGACCGATACCATGGAGCAGGCGATGCGCTTGATTCAGCCGCAAGTGGCGGCGGGTGATATGGTGCTGCTGTCACCGGCATGTGCCAGTTTGGATCAGTTCAAAAACTTCGAAGTACGTGGTCATGAGTTTACCCGTCTGGCACGGGAGCTGGCGGGATGAGAGGCTTTAACCTGTTCGGTCGCCTCAGTAACTGGGTGACCGGAACATGGGAAAACGACGATCCGGGCGTACAGCTGTATGACCGGACGCTGTTCTGGCTGGCGATTGGCTTGGCAGTGATCGGTTTTATCATGGTGACCTCGGCATCGATGCCGGTGGGGCAGCGTTTGGCTGATGATCCGTTTTTGTTCGCCAAACGTCATTTGCTGTATCTGGTATTAGCCTTCGGCTTGGCGCTGGTCACCTTGCGTATACCGATGAGTATGTGGCAGCAGCTGGGGGTGCCGCTCCTGCTGCTGTCGATTGCCATGCTGATCGTGGTACTGGGGGTGGGTAGCTCGGTTAACGGGGCATCGCGCTGGCTGGCGCTAGGTCCGATCCGTATTCAGCCGGCGGAGCTGACGAAGCTGTCGCTATTCTGTTACCTGTCTGGCTATCTGGTGCGTAAAGGCGATGAGGTGCGCGGCAGTCGTATCGGGTTCTTAAAACCGATGGGCGTGATGCTGCTGCTGGCCATGCTGCTGCTGTTACAGCCTGACTTAGGTACTGTGGTGGTGCTGTTCGTGACTACCCTTGGCATGCTGTTTTTGGCCGGTGCACCGCTGTGGCAGTTCATTGCCTTGATTATCACCGGCATCATGGCGGTGGTGGTGCTGATTTTGGCTGAGCCATACCGAATTCGACGCGTTACCTCCTTCCTCGACCCGTGGCAAGATCCGTATGGCAGTGGCTATCAGCTTAGTCAGTCATTGATGGCGTTTGGCCGCGGTGATTTTTGGGGGCAGGGGCTCGGTAACTCGATTCAGAAGTTGGAGTACTTACCAGAAGCGCATACTGACTTTGTTTTTTCGATTATCGGCGAAGAACTCGGTTATGTCGGTGTGGTTCTCATCCTGTTAATGGTATTCTTGCTCGCTTTCCGTGCGTTGGCCATTGGCCGGCGTGCATTAGAAGCCGAACTGCGTTTTTCCGGCTTTTTGGCCTGTGCTATCGGGATCTGGTTTAGCTTTCAGGCGTTGGTTAACGTCGGGGCGGCCGCCGGTATGCTGCCGACCAAAGGGCTGACGCTGCCGCTGATCAGTTACGGCGGCTCCAGTTTGCTGATTATGTCCACCGCAGTGGTAATTTTATTGCGCATTGACCATGAGACTCGTCTGGCCAAGGCGCAGGCACATGTAAGAGGAAGCCGATGAAGGCGAAGCGTTTGCTGGTGATGGCCGGTGGTACCGGAGGACACGTGTTCCCGGGGCTGGCCGTAGCACATCAGCTGATGGAACAGGGCTGGCAGGTACGCTGGCTGGGCACGGCGGATCGTATGGAAGCGGATCTGGTGCCAAAACACGGCATCGAAATCGACTTTATCCAGATCTCCGGTTTACGCGGTAAAGGCTGGCGTGCTCAGTTGGGCGCGCCGCTGCGCATTTGGCGTGCGATTCGCCAAGCGCGCCAGATTATGCGCGATTATCAGCCGGATGTGGTGCTGGGCATGGGCGGTTATGTCTCCGGCCCCGGTGGCGTTGCCGCTTGGCTGCAAGGCATTCCAGTGGTGCTGCATGAGCAAAACGCCATTGCCGGCCTGACTAACCGCTGGTTATCACGTATTGCCGCCAAAGTGCTGCAAGCCTTCCCGGGCGCGTTTGCCAAGGCCCCGGTGGTTGGCAATCCGGTACGCCAAGATGTGCTGGCGTTACCTGAGCCGGCGCAGCGCATGAAAGATCGTAGCGGGCCGCTGCGTGTACTGGTGGTGGGCGGCAGTCAAGGGGCGCGTGTCTTAAACCGCACCCTGCCTGCGGTGGCCGCCGCGCTGGGTGACCAAATCACCTTGTGGCATCAAGTCGGCAAAGGTGCGTTACCGGAAGTGGAGCAGGCCTATCAGGCTGCAGGCGCGACCGGGCACAAGATCACTGAATTTATTGATGACATGGCAGATGCCTATCAGTGGGCGGATGTGGTGATTTGCCGCTCCGGTGCTCTGACCGTGTCTGAACTGGCCGCTGCTGGGGTTCCAGCGATTTTTGTTCCCTTCCAGCATAAAGACCGTCAGCAATACCTGAACGGTTTAACGCTGGAGAAGGCCGGAGCCGCTTACATTATTGAACAAGACCAGCTGACGGCGGAACGTCTGGAAGCGCAACTGTTGCTGTTAAACCGGCCGCAGTTACTGGCCATGGCGCAGCATGCGCGAGCCGCCGCGATTCCAGATGCAACTGATCGGGTTGCCGCTGTTATTCAAGCGCTGGCAGACAAGAGAACATGATGAACTCTATACAGACTCAAAAATTGGCGAAATTGCGCACCATGGTGCCGGAGATGCGCCGGGTGAGCCGCATTCACTTTGTCGGCATTGGTGGCGCAGGCATGGGCGGTATTGCCGAAGTCTTGGCCAATGAAGGCTATCAAATCAGTGGCTCGGATCTGGCGGAAAATGCCGTGACCGAACGTCTGCGTGCGCTTGGCGCTGAGATTTTCCTGCAGCACGCCGCGCAGAACGTAACCGATGCCAGTGTGGTGGTGGTATCAACCGCCATCAAAGCGGAGAACCCTGAGGTGATGGCGGCGCGTGAAGCGCGCATTCCTGTGATCCGCCGCGCCGAGATGTTGGCCGAGCTGATGCGTTTTCGTCATGGCGTAGCCATTGCCGGTACTCACGGTAAAACTACCACGACCGCGCTGGTCTCCAGCATTTTTGCCGAAGCCGGTCGCGATCCGACCTTCGTCAATGGCGGTTTAGTGAAAGCCACTGGAACTAACGCGCGTTTAGGGGCGAGCCGTTACCTGATTGCGGAAGCGGATGAGAGCGATGCCTCTTTCTTACATCTGCAGCCGATGGTGGCGGTGGTCACTAACATCGAAGCTGATCACATGGATACCTACAAAGGCAGCTTTGAGAATCTCAAGCAGACCTTTGTCGATTTCCTGCATAATTTGCCGTTTTACGGTCTGGCGGTGATGTGTATCGACGATCCGGTGGTACGTGAATTGCTGCCACGTATTGGACGTCATGTCGTGACCTATGGCTTCAGTGATGACGCGGATGTGCAAATTTGTGACTATCGTCAACAAGGCGCACAGGGTCATTTCGTTATCTGCCGTAAGGGTTATGCGCCGTTACAGGTTAAACTTAATATGCCGGGTCGTCATAACGCTCTGAATGCCGCCGCGGCGATTGCCGTTGCGAGCGAAGATGGCATCGAAGATCTGGCGATTGTTCGCGCACTTGAAAGTTTTCAGGGAACAGGCCGTCGTTTCGACTGTCTAGGTGAGTTCAAGGTAGGCGATGGTGATGTGATGCTGGTGGATGACTATGGTCACCATCCAAGCGAAGTGGATGTCACCATCAAAGCCGCCCGTGCCGGTTGGGCCGATCGCCGTCTGGTGATGATTTTCCAACCGCACCGCTACACGCGGACACGTGATTTGTACGAAGATTTTGCCAGTGTACTGTCACAGGTTGACGTATTACTGATGCTGGATGTCTACGCCGCCGGAGAAAATCCGATCGAAGGGGCTGACAGCCGCGCATTATGTCGTACAATCCGCGCGCGGGGTCAGGTTGATCCGATTTTTGTACCGGAACAGTCACAGTTACCGACAATTTTAAGCCAGGTGCTCAAAGGCGGGGATCTGGTTTTGGCTCAGGGAGCCGGGGATATTGGCAAAGTGGCCCGTCAGTTAGCGGCCATGCGGTTACAGCCGCAACAAGTGCAAGAGGACAATCATGACTGAGAAAGTCGCAGTATTGCTGGGCGGAACCTCCGCGGAACGTGAAGTCTCCCTGAACTCAGGTGCTGCCGTTGTGGCAGGTCTGCGTGAAGCCGGCTTTGATGCTCATCCGATTGATACCCGGGAGATCAGCGTGGCTGATTTGCCGGCACAGGGATTTAGCCGTGCGTTTATCGCACTGCACGGTCGCGGCGGTGAAGATGGCTCCATGCAGGGGATGCTGGAGCAAATAGGTTTGCCATACACCGGTAGCGGTGTGCTGGCTTCGGCGCTGGCGATGGACAAGATGCGTACCAAGCTGATCTGGCAAGCGCTGGGCCTGCCGTTGGCCGCGTATGAAACTGTCACATTTGGCCAGTTGGAGGATGCGCGTCTCACCGCTATAATCGCGCGCCTTGGGCTGCCGCTGATGGTCAAACCCTCGCTGGAAGGCTCCAGTGTAGGCATGAGCAAAGTGACTCGCGCCGAAGAGCTGCGTCCGGCGCTGGAAAAAGCGTTTGAGCATGACAGCACCGTGTTGGTTGAGCAGTGGCTGAGCGGTCCTGAGTATACTGTCGCGATTGTTGGCGATCAGGTGTTGCCATCCATCCGTATTCAAGCCGCTGGCACCTTTTATGACTATCAGGCCAAATACCTGTCCGATGAGACCGGCTATTTCTGCCCGAGCGGTCTGAATGCCGAGCAAGAGCAACAAATCGCGGCACTGGCGAAAACCGCCTATGACGCACTGGGTTGCCGTGGCTGGGGCCGTGTGGATGTGATGATGGATGGTCAGGGCGAATTCAAACTGCTGGAAGTGAATACCGCACCGGGCATGACCAGTCACAGCTTAGTGCCGATGGCAGCACGTCAGGCTGGGATGAGCTTTTCGCAATTAGTGGCTAAAATTATCGGACTGGCTGTCTAATATGGCGCAGGCTTCCATTATTTCGCGGACACCAGAGGCGGCGCAGCGGCGTCGCTCTTCACAGCGAACCGTCGCCTCGTTTTTGGGTGGTTTGTTGTTCTTTCTGCTGGTAGCCGGGTATGGTGCGAAGGGATTGTGGTCAGCCATTGATTGGTTACAAGACGGCCAGCGGTTACCGCTGTCACGGTTGGTGATCACCGGACAGCGTGAGTTTACCACCGACGATGATATCCGGCGCGCCATCTTATCCATGGGGCCGCTGGGCAGCTTTATGACGCAGGATGCGCGTAGCATCCAACAGCAATTGATGCTGATGCCGTGGATCTCTCAGGTGTCAGTACGTAAAGAATGGCCAGATGTTTTGCGGATTAATCTGGCCGAATATGTACCGGTTGCACGCTGGAATGATATGCAATTGGTTGATAATCAAGGTAAATCATTCAGCGCTCCGTTAGACCGTATGGCCAGCCGGCAATTGCCGCTGTTATATGGGCCGGAAGGCTCCGAAAAAGAAGTGTTGGATGCGTGGCACAGCATGGAAAAGCTCATGCAAGAGAATGGATTTCACCTTACAATGCTGGCATTGAGTCCGCGCCATTCCTGGCAGGCCGGGCTGGATGGCGATATCCGGCTGGAGCTAGGACGAGGCAACCGGATGGAGCGCCTTAAGCGGTTTATTGAGCTTTATCCGCTGCTGCAACAGCAAACGGATAAACGGATCAGTTATGTTGATTTGCGTTACGACACCGGTCTTGCGGTAGGTTGGGCACCGTTATTGGTGCCGGCACCGGCGCAGGGCGGTAAAGCAAATCCGGTAACAACAAATCAAGCGAATACTAAGTCAGGTTAAAAAATGACCAAGGCGACGGACAGAAAACTGGTTGTTGGATTAGAGATCGGGACCTTTAAAGTCTCTGCCCTTGTGGGAGAGGTACTTCCTGATGGAATGCTGAATATTATCGGTGTAGGCAGCAGCACATCACGCGGTATGGATAAAGGCGGCGTAAACGACCTTGAGTCTGTCGTAAAGTCCGTACAACGTGCGGTGGATCAGGCTGAACTGATGGCGGATTGTCAGATATCTTCTGTCTATCTGGCTCTATCAGGAAAGCATATTAGCTGCCAGAATGAAATGGGGATTGTCCCGATTTCTGATGAAGAAGTTTCGCAGGACGATGTGGATAATGTTATTCACACAGCGAAATCGGTAAAAACTAAGGAAGAGCACCGCATCCTGCATGTTATTCCTCAAGAGTATGCCATAGATTATCAGGAAGGGATTAAAAACCCAGTTGGGCTGTCCGGTGTACGGATGCAGGCCAAGGTTCACCTGATCACCTGCCATAACGATATGGCAAAGAATATTGTCAAAGCCGTAGAGCGCTGTGGCCTGAAAGTTGACCAGCTAATTTTTGCCGGTCTGGCTTCCAGCTATGCGGTGTTGACCGAAGATGAACGCGAGTTGGGTGTGTGTGTGGTTGATATCGGTGGTGGCACCATGGATATCGCTGTCTACACCGGCGGTGCGCTGCGTCATACCAAAGTTATTCCGTATGCGGGTAACGTGGTCACCAGCGATATCGCTTACGCGTTTGGTACTCCGCCGACGGATGCCGAAGCCATTAAAGTGCGTTATGGCTGCGCGCTCGGTTCGTTGGTTAGCCGAGAAGAAACGGTGGAAGTGCCGAGCGTGGGTGGTCGTCCACCACGCAGCCTACAGCGCCAAACATTGGCCGAAGTGATTGAGCCTCGGTATTCCGAGTTGCTGAATTTGGTCAATGAAGAGTTGCAAGAGTTACAAGAACAGCTTCGGCAGCAAGGGGTTAAACACCACTTGGCGGCCGGTATTGTACTAACCGGCGGTGCAGCGCAGATGGAAGGGCTGGCTGAATGTGCAGAGCGTGTATTCCATACACAGGTCCGGATTGGACAGCCGTTAAACTTAACGGGTTTAACGGACTATGCACAGGCTCCTTACTACTCAACGGTAGTGGGATTGCTGCACTACGGCAAAGAATCACAAATGAATGAGGAAGCCGAGACTGAAAAACAACGCTCAGTCGGCGGCATGCTAAAGCGCCTCAATGGTTGGCTGAAACGGGAATTCTGATTTAGACCTGCTGCGGACAGGCACAAAACGGAGAGGGTTATGTTTGAACCAATGGCAATGATTAATGATGCGGTGATAAAGGTCATCGGCGTCGGTGGCGGCGGTGGTAACGCCGTCGAGCACATGGTGCGTGAAAATATCGAAGGTGTTGAGTTCTTCGCGGTCAACACCGACGCACAGGCCCTGCGTAAAACCGCAGTAGGCCAAACTATCCAGATTGGTGGCGGGATCACCAAAGGTCTGGGCGCTGGGGCTAACCCAGAAGTTGGTCGCGGTGCGGCGGAAGAAGATCGTGAAGCTCTGCGCAATGCGCTGGAAGGCTCCGATATGGTCTTTATCGCAGCCGGTATGGGTGGCGGTACCGGTACCGGTGCAGCGCCAGTGGTGGCAGAGCTGGCCAAAGAGCTGGGCATTTTGACCGTAGCGGTGGTGACTAAGCCATTTAGCTTCGAAGGCAAAAAGCGTATGGCCTTTGCCGACCAAGGGATCACCGAGCTGTCTAAGCACGTTGACTCCTTGATCACCATTCCAAACGACAAGCTGCTGAAAGTGCTGGGTCGCGGTATTTCGCTGCTGGATGCATTTGGTGCGGCTAACGACGTACTGAAAGGTGCGGTGCAGGGTATTGCCGAGCTGATCACCCGTCCGGGTCTGATGAACGTTGACTTTGCTGACGTGCGTACCGTGATGTCCGAAATGGGTTATGCCATGATGGGCTCCGGTGTGGCTTCCGGTGAAGATCGTGCGGAAGAAGCCGCTGAGATGGCGATTTCCAGCCCACTGCTGGAAGACATCGACTTGGCTGGCGCGCGTGGTGTGCTGGTTAACATCACCGCGGGCTTTGACCTGCGTCTGGACGAGTTTGAGACGGTCGGTAACACCATCCGTGCGTTTGCTTCTGACAACGCGACTGTGGTGATCGGTACCTCTTTGGATCCGGATATGGCCGACGAGCTGCGTGTGACCGTGGTGGCGACCGGTATCGGTGTTGAGCGTAAGCCTGACATCACTCTGGTGAGCAACAAGCATAACCCTCAGCATCAGCACCAACAAACGATGCAAGACCGTTATGCGGCGCACAACATGACGCCAATCCAGCAGGAACCAAAACCAGCCAAAGTGGTCAATGAACCTGTGGCGGCGGTGCAGCCAGCGAAAGAGCCAGACTATTTGGATATTCCGGCCTTCCTGCGCAAGCAAGCCGATTAAGAAAGCAACAATTTGGAATCTCCGTCACTTGTGTTAACATGTCTGACTACTAAGTTGTAAGACTTTTATACCGAAAGCGAATACGCCCGGATAAAAGTAGAGTTAGTAGTCAGATGACATGAGTTTGTTACGCAGACGAGATAGACAAGATGATCAAACAACGGACCTTAAAACGCAGTATTGAAGCTAC
Organism: Plesiomonas sp. ZOR0011; assembly: GCF_000800945.1. Classification (NCBI taxonomy): domain Bacteria; kingdom Pseudomonadati; phylum Pseudomonadota; class Gammaproteobacteria; order Enterobacterales; family Enterobacteriaceae; genus Plesiomonas; species Plesiomonas sp. ZOR0011. The sequence goes on along the minus strand of NZ_JRKB01000062.1, from coordinate 20,757 downwards.
CGGGCTCGGTTTACATACCGGCCGTAAGGTAACGCTGACCCTGCGCCCGGCACCGGCCAACACCGGGGTCATCTATCGTCGCACTGACTTGAATCCTCCGGTTGATTTTCCGGCTGATGCGAAATCCGTGCGTGATACCATGCTCTGTACGTGTCTGGTCAACGATGATGATGTGCGGATCTCTACCGTTGAGCACTTAAATGCGGCTCTGGCGGGTCTGGGTATCGATAACATCATCATCGATGTGGATGCGCCTGAAATCCCAATTATGGATGGTAGCGCCAGCCCATTCGTGTACCTGCTGTTAGATGCCGGTATCGAAGAGCTGAATGTCGCCAAGAAATTCGTGCGCATCAAAGAAACCGTGCGCGTGGAAGACGGTGACAAGTGGGCGGAGTTTGTGCCATTCAACGGATTTAAGATCGACTTCACCATCGACTTTAATCATCCGGCGATCGATGCGGGTGCTCAACGTTATCGTCTGGATTTCTCTGCCGATAACTTTATCAGCCAAATCAGCCGCGCACGTACCTTTGGCTTTATGCGGGATATCGAATACCTGCAATCCAAGGGCCTGTGCTTAGGTGGCAGCTTCAACTGCGCCATCGTGCTGGATGAGTACCGCGTGTTGAACGAAGATGGCTTGCGTTACGATGACGAGTTTGTGAAACACAAGATCCTCGATTCGATCGGCGATCTGTACATGTGTGGTCACACCATCATCGGTGAATTCCGGGCTTATAAATCCGGTCACGCACTGAACAACAAGCTGTTGCAGGCGATGCTGGCTAAAGAAAGCGCATGGGAATATGTGACCTTCGCAAACGAAGCGCAAGTTCCAGTGACTTTTGCTGCGCCATCACTGGTTTACGCATAAACGTAGGCTAGTTAGCGATCGGTTATTTAGCGACTAGTTGTTCGGCAACAAAGTTATTCCACGAGTAGCACCCAGCAGTGCCATCGGGTGCAACGCTCAGCGGCGTAAGCCGTTATTCTTGGTCTGCACTGGTCTCCTCTCCGGCCAGTGCAGCCAGTTTCTCCAGTTTTTCCCGCAATGCTTTTGGACTGTGACTGGCTAGCACACGCAGATGCTCGGCAGTTTGCGGGCTGATTGTTCTTTTTTTATCCGTCTGGTAGTGACTTTGTGCAGTCTCCCGCACAGATGTGGCGGAAATTGCCAGCGCGGGATTGATTCGATGTTCAATTGTTACTAACGTTGGCAGGGTATTTTGGCGCAATGCGCTGATTAATGCCGGTGTTTGATAGCGTAAACGTAAAGCAAAGCTGGCATTTGCGATTTCAAGGATTAAAATGCCTTGGCGGAAGTTGGCAACCCGACAATGTGGTTGCAGTTCGCGCGGCAGTAAGGCTCGTACTGCCTGATTGAGCTGCAACAATGCTGTGGCCCGTTGTTGTACATTGTGCAACTGGGAATCGCCGAGCAAAGTATCAATGGATTGTGGCCGGTGATCACGCATAGTAAATAATACCGTACAGGTTAGATTCCGTTGAAATTCCGGGTAGTGTTGTGAATAACAGGCCCGCAGACTAGAGACAGGGTGAATGTCGATTCTGATTCGTTGTGTACAATTTGGCCGTCGCCATCTGTGGCCGCACCTATTATTAGGTGTGGTAGCCGCGGGTGTCAGCTCTGCCAGTACAGTAAACGAAGCTCGCCCTGAGAGTCCAGCGAATCCGGCTATCAGCCGCAGTGCCCAACCGGCACTGGCCAATAGCGCGATGCGTCTGCGCAATGAGTTAATCGCGCCGTCTGCGCCACACGTTGCGCTGCGCGTGTCGATTACGCAACCGGAGCAGGCTAGCGTTCAAGACTGGCGTCCGGTGTCTGGCTTTTTTGCCCGCTTAGCTAAGATTTTAGCACCCCATACCCCACATGCTGGCGTTTGGTGGCCCGAGGCGGCCACCGAGCTCAACGTTGAGCCCGAGTTGGTGCTGGATACGCCACCTCTACTACAACCTACGTATAGCGTCTTACTCTCTGCGGCGTTGCGTCTTGCGCAGCCTTGGCCGCATCTTGATCCGCAGCGGGATGTGATCCCGACTGCGTTCACCGCTTATCTGCCGTCACGCTGGTTAGCACAAGTTCAGGGGATCCGCGCCGGCCCGTTGCGTTTGGCGTAAAGGCACGCGGCCCGCGCCGCACTGTCGCCACATACCTAGCGGGATGTTTGGTTTATGCCGGATGCACCGGAAAGCCACGGATTGACTCTGAATAAAGATGTAACCTGTTATGTTGACTAAAGTTCTGACTAAAATTTTTGGTAGCCGCAACGAACGTACTCTGCGCCGTCTGCGTAAAGTGGTTCAGCAGATTAACGCACTGGAAGAAAGCTTTGCGGCGCTCAGCGATGATGAGCTGAAAGCGAAAACCCCGGAGTTTCGTGCGCGCCTTGAGAAAGGCGAAGCGCTGGACTCGTTGATCCCTGAAACCTTTGCCACCGTACGTGAAGCCAGTAAGCGGGTCTTCGGTATGCGTCACTTTGACGTCCAGATGATCGGCGGTATGGTGCTCAATGGCCGTAACGTGGCAGAGATGCGTACCGGTGAAGGTAAAACTCTAACCGCGACCCTGCCAGCGTATCTGAACGCGCTGACCGGTCGTGGCGTGCACGTGATCACCGTGAACGACTATTTGGCGCGTCGTGACGCCGAAACCAACCGTCCGCTGTTTGAGTTCTTGGGCCTGACGGTCGGCATTAACCTGCCGGGTATGCCGGCACCGGCGAAGCGTGAAGCGTACGCGGCCGATATCACCTACGGTACCAACAACGAATTCGGTTTTGACTACCTGCGCGACAACATGGCGTTCAGCCCGGAAGAGCGCGTACAGCGTCCGCTGTACTATGCGATTGTCGATGAAGTGGACTCCATTTTGATCGATGAAGCGCGCACGCCGCTGATCATCTCCGGTCCGGCTGAAGACAGCTCTGAGCTGTACATCAAGGTCAACAAGCTGATCCCGCGTCTGGTGCAACAGGAAAAAGAAGACAGCGAAGAGTTCCAAGGCGACGGCGATTTCAGCGTAGACGAAAAAGCGCGTCAAGCGCACTTGACCGAGCGTGGTCAGGTGAAAGTCGAAGAGCTGATGATTGAAGCTAAGCTGATGAAAGAGGGCGATTCCCTGTATTCTCCGGCCAATATCTCGCTGCTGCATCACATCAACGCCGCACTGCGTGCGCACGCGCTGTTCGAACGCGATGTCGATTACATCGTGAAAGATGGCGAAGTTGTGATCGTCGATGAGCACACTGGCCGTACCATGCCGGGCCGTCGTTGGTCCGATGGTCTGCATCAGGCGGTTGAAGCCAAAGAAGGCGTGCAGATCCAAAACGAAAACCAGACACTGGCTTCGATCACCTTCCAGAACTACTTCCGTCTGTATGAGAAGCTGGGCGGGATGACCGGTACGGCAGATACCGAAGCGTTCGAATTCCAACAGATTTATCATCTGGACACGGTGGTTATCCCAACCAACCGTCCGATGGTGCGTAAGGACATGGCCGATCTGGTGTACATGACCGAGCGCGAAAAATTCAATGCCATCATTGATGACATCAAAGCGCAAGTAGCGGCCGGGCGTCCAACGTTGGTCGGTACTGTGTCGATTGAAAAATCAGAAGAGCTGTCTAAGGCCCTGAAAAAAGCGGGCATTCCACACCAAGTACTGAACGCCAAGTTCCACGCCTCAGAAGCGGATATCGTGGCACAAGCCGGTAAACCGGGTGCGGTAACCATCGCCACCAACATGGCCGGTCGTGGTACCGATATCCTGCTGGGTGGTAGCTGGAAAGCCGATGCTGCGGCGCTGGAAAATCCAACTGACGAGCAAATCGCTGCGCTGAAAGCCCGTTGGGATGAGCTGCATGAGCAAGTCATCGCCGCCGGTGGTTTGCATATTATCGGTACTGAGCGCCATGAATCTCGTCGTATCGATAACCAGTTGCGTGGCCGTTCTGGTCGTCAGGGTGACCCGGGTTCTTCCCGTTTCTACCTGTCGATGGAAGACAGCTTGATGCGTATTTTTGCCTCCGATCGCGTCAGCAACATGATGAAGAAATTGGGCATGCAAGAAGGCGAAGCCATCGAGCACCCATGGGTCAGCAAGGCGATTGAAAACGCTCAGCGTAAAGTGGAAGCACGTAACTTCGATATCCGTAAGCAGCTGCTGGAATTCGATGACGTGGCTAACGACCAGCGTAAAGCGATTTATGAACAGCGTAACGAGCTGCTGGATGCGCAAGAGATCGGGGCGTCCATTGAAGGGATCCGCGCTGACGTATTTAACGCGGTGATTGACGAGTACATTCCACCACAATCTTTGGAAGAGATGTGGGATGTTGCGGGTCTGGAAAACCGTCTGGCGAATGACTTTGACCTGCATCTGCCAATTGCGAAATGGCTGGATGAAGACAACAACCTGCACGAAGAAACCCTGCGCGAGCAGGTGATTGCCGAGGCAGAAAAGCAGTATCGCTTGAAAGAAGAAGTGGTCGGCGAGCCAATGATGCGCCATTTCGAAAAAGGGGTGATGCTGCAAACGCTGGATACCTTGTGGAAAGAGCACTTGGCGGCGATGGATTACCTGCGTCAGGGTATTCACCTGCGTGGTTACGCGCAGAAGAACCCGAAACAGGAATACAAGCGCGAATCGTTTGAGATGTTCACTGATATGCTGGAAAACCTGAAGCTGGATGTGATCAGCACCTTGAGTAAGGTGCGTGTGCGCATGCCAGAAGAGGTTGAGCAAGTGGAAGCGCAGCGCCGCGCTGAAGCTGAGCGTATCGCCCAAAAGCAAAAGTACAGCCATGACGAAGCGGATGAGCAAGGTGAAACCGGTGGTACCGTTGTACGCGGTGAGCGTAAGGTCGGCCGTAATGAACCATGCCCATGTGGCTCGGGTAAAAAATACAAACAGTGTCACGGCGTGTTGCAAGGCTAAGCCGGACAGGATACAAAAAGGGCATTACGGCAGTAATGCCCTTTTTTGTGACCGTACTTTGATGACCAGTATTTTATGGCCAGTATTTTTAAGATAGTTCTAGCGGAGGCAGAGTGAAAAAACGGGTTCAGGTTGCCGTGGGAATTATTCGTAATGCGCAGCGGGAAGTGTTTTTGACCCAGCGTGGCGCAGATTCTCATCTGGCAGGCTTTTGGGAGTTTCCGGGCGGTAAGATTGAAGCGGGTGAGTGTGCCGAAGATGCGCTACGGCGCGAGCTGGATGAAGAGATTGGCATTGAGGTGCAAGAGGCTCGTTTGCTCGATAGCCTGAGCTTCGAGTTTGCCGATCGGCATGTGCACTTGTACTTTTTCCTGATTGAACGCTATCAGGGTCAGCCGTATGGCCGCGAAGGGCAGCATTCGGCATGGGTGCCTCAGCATACCTTAACGCCAGAGATGTTCCCGGAAGCCAATGCGCCAGTGATCCGTACTCTGTTGGAGCAGGCTCGCGTCGAAGCACAAGCTCAAGCGCCTCTGCGCGCCGAATAAGCGGCCAAGCAACAGTAACGCAATGATAAAACTGCGATAAAAAACCGGCCAAGGGGCCGGTTGTGTACATTATTCTTGTTCGCTCCAGCTTTCGCCGTCAGACAGATCGTCAGGGCCAGGAATGCGTTTTTCCTCATCGGCCCATTCGCCCAGATCGATTAACTGACAGCGCTTGCTGCAAAACGGACGGAACGCAGATGCCGCGCTCCACTCGACATCCTGTCCACATGTAGGACAGGCAACTACCAAAGGTTTGCTCATTATCAGGCTCTCTCGTCAGACCGGACAGGCGATATATACCCTTTCTACTTGAAGTTGCCGCGGTGTTGGCTACATTCGCTCACCCCAATCACATCGTTTGCCTATGCGCATGGGGATTCACTCACTTGCCGCCTAGCTGCAACTTCACGTTGTTTGGCTATAACGTTCGGCTGCCCGGGTATTATCAGCAGCAGGCCAGTTCAAAGGCTAATTGGGCCGGCACTTCACCGTGTTCACTGTCGAGTGGCAGGAAGCGGATCGCATAGCGGCTCTTATGGCCGGAGACTTGCGGGTACACCATATCATCTAGCTGCAGGCGTAGACGCAGCATTTCCGCATCGCCACCGTTGTCTTGGAAAAAGCCACCATTCGCCGCGCACGGGTGAAATGGCGCAATTTGCCGTACTAACGTCAGCACCATCCGCAGCGCATTACGCAGTGGCGACAAGGTTTCCATCCACACCAAAGCTTGGCGTGATTGCTCGCTGTGCGGCAGATGCAGCCACAGGTGCAAGGTCGGCAGATCAAAGCTGCAGCAGCCGCCGGGAATACTCAGGCGCTGGCGGATAGGGCTGATGAAGCGGTCTTCGCGTAGCGCTTGACCCAAACGTGGCGCAGCCAGCAAATCGCTGTAGTGCTGTTTGAGTTGGGCGCGCAAATCTTGCAGCAGGCTTAAATCAACACCCGGTGAATCAATAAATTGGGCCAGTTTCTGCTGTTGGCGCTCCAGATCCTTTAACAGATCGGTGCGCACTTCTCCGCGATCTAATACCTCCAACAGATCGGCAATGGTACGGAAAAAAACCATCGCCTGCGCGGTATCGCTCAGGTGCTGGTTATCATCCAGCTGTTGCAGCAGATATTCAATGCGTAACCAGGCTCGCATCTTCTCATTCAGGGGATGTTCAAAAATCACTGAACGGGTTGAGTCATTCATCATGGGTCTGATTCATCGAAAAGAGAGTATTACGATAACAGAATATAGGCACGGCGAAAGGGCAAATTATCTCCACTCCTTCAGCCGGCTGTATTGCTGCAAATATGGGGGAAGTTTAAAACCAATTGTGGGCGGAGGGTATTGTTTTATGCATTCCGATTATCTTGCCGCTCTTGCTGTGCGCTATAAGCTGAACTATGTACTAAATAATTGAGAGCGGCGAGTTAGAGAAAAATATTAAGCGGGCAAACTCACGCGCGGATCATCGCTATTTCAACCGGCCGTGATGATGGGGAGGGATATTGTTTTTGTCTATATAGGTAGTCTGTATCCGTGTGTCAGTGCATACGCGCCAGTTAATACCCCTCCGTGAGTACAGATCAGGTGCGTTTGGCGGCGGCTAGCTGTAGATAGTGTTGATGCAGGCGTGCCACTTGTGCACTGAGTTGGCTCGAATCGCCATCGTTATTGATCACGTCATCGGCCACCGCCAGACGCTGTTCGCGTGTCGCTTGTGCTCGCAGAATTTGTTCAACTTGTGCGATGGGCACCTGATCGCGGTGATGAGTTCGCTGGATCTGCGTTTGTGGGCTGACATCCACCACCAATACGCGATCGGCCTCGGTGTAGAGTTGATTTTCGACTAACAGAGGTACCACCCACAGTACATATTCGGAGCGCGCGGCGGCCAGTGCTTGACGCATTGCCTGACCAATTACGGGATGCAACAGCGCATTCAGCCACTGCTTTTCCTCAGGCTTAGCAAAAATACGCGCACGCAGCGCGGCGCGATCCAACGCACCGTCACTTTGCAGCACATCGGTACCAAAATGGGCGCGGATCGCCGCTAGCGCCGGCGTTCCCGGCTCGACAACGTGGCGGGCAATCACATCGGCATCCACTTGCTCAATACCGTATGGGGTAAACAAATTGGCGACAGTACTTTTGCCACTGCCAATCCCGCCGGTAATGGCGACCACATAGCTCACATTAATATCCCATCAGTGCAAAATAGTGAGCATATATGGTGTCACTAAACAGCAGGCTGATCCAGCCACCCAAGGCCAGCCATGGGCCAAATGGGATAGCCTGCTGCGTCTTACGCGCAATCACGGCATACACCAGTCCACACACCGAGGCGAGCAAAGCAATCAGCAGCAGTTGGGTCGGGCCACTCCAGGCGCATAGCGCGGCCATCAAGACAAAATCACCGCGTCCCATGCCTTCTTTGCCGGTCAGCAATTTGAATATCCAAAACAGGCTCCACAGGCTCAAATAGCCCACCGCGGCGCCCAATACAGCATCATGCAGGGATAACGGCGAGTAACCACCCCATGCCAGTAATAAACCGGCCCATAACAGCGGTTGGGTGAGGCTGTCGGGCAACCACATTCTATCTAAGTCAATCATGCTGGCGGTGATTAGCACCGCACCAAACAGCGCGCATGCGATGCTCCAGATCTGTAACCCCCACAGCGCGGCAGGCAGAGCAAAAACCAGAGTGGTGAGCAGTTCGATGGCCGGATAGCGTTTACTGATCGGAGCCTGACAATGACGGCAACGACCGCGCAGCACCAGCCACGACAGTACAGGCAGGTTATCAAACCAGCGCACTGGATGCTGGCAATGTGGGCAGTGAGAGCCGGGCAGGATCAAATCAAAGCGCGGTGCATCGGCCGGTGGAGTGAGTTCGGGGAATTGTTCGGCACATTCAAGGTGCCAGCGCCGCTCCAACATCAGTGGATAGCGGTAGATCACGACATTGAGAAAGCTGCCGATCAGCAAGCCAAAGAGCGCCGCAAAGGCAATGAGCAGGGTTCCGTCCAATGGATAATCCAGACTGTCTGTCACTAACAGGAATTTGAATAAATTTTATCGATTTTACAGGAAAAAAAAGAAAAATCGCAGTCTTGCCGAACGCTGAGTATCGCGTATGATGTGGTATTGGAGTGTCCGCTCCACGTACCATGCGAAACACAGTAGCAAAACTGCAATTTATTGCATGGTGATTATTGTCCGATAATCACAGCAATATAACGATTATCTCCGACTGCCTGAGGATCGGCTAAAATCTACAGCGGCCGGAAATACAGAAGAAAAGGATTACTTATTTAATGCGTATCGAAGAAGACCTGAAGCTTGGCTTCAAAGATGTTCTGATCCGTCCGAAGCGCTCTACATTGAAGAGCCGTTCAGAGGTTACATTGGATCGGAATTTTACGTTCAAGCATGCGGGTTGTCAATGGTCTGGCGTACCTATTATCGCCGCCAACATGGATACCGTAGGCACCTTCGGCATTGCTGCTGCGCTGGCGGGTTTTGAAATGCTCACCGCAGTCCACAAACACTACACCACCGAGCAGTGGGCCGCCTTTGTGGCTGCACAGCCGGCTGAGGTGTTGAAGTATGTGATGGTGTCGAGTGGCACCTCCGATCAAGACTTCATCAAACTGCAAGCAGTGCTGGCGCTGAGCGAAGCATTGAACTTCATCTGTATCGATGTAGCCAACGGTTACTCCGAGCATTTCGTGGCGTATGTGCAAAAAGTGCGTGCAGCGTTCCCGAACAAGGTGATTTGTGCCGGTAACGTGGTGACAGGCGAGATGGTCGAAGAGCTGATCCTGTCCGGTGCGGATATCGTGAAAGTGGGCATTGGCCCAGGTTCAGTGTGCACCACACGCGTGAAAACCGGTGTCGGTTATCCGCAGCTGTCGGCCGTGATTGAGTGTGCGGATGCCGCGCACGGTCTGGGTGGCCAGATTGTCAGCGATGGCGGCTGTACTTGCCCAGGTGATGTGGCGAAAGCCTTTGGTGGCGGCGCAGACTTTGTGATGCTGGGCGGTATGCTGGCAGCGCACCAAGAGTGTGAAGGACGCTTGCTGGAGCAAGATGGTCAGACATTCATGCAGTTTTACGGCATGAGCTCCGATACCGCAATGAACCGCCATGTTGGTGGCGTAGCGCAATACCGCGCCTCAGAAGGTAAAACCGTTCTGCTGCCATTCCGTGGTCCGGTGGAAAATACTGTGCGTGATGTGTTGGGCGGCCTGCGTTCGGCCTGTACCTATGTGGGGGCAGCCCGCTTAAAAGAGCTGACCAAACGCACCACGTTTATCCGTGTGGCTGAGCAGGAAAACCGCGTATTTAACGGTTAATCTCTCAGCATAAGATAATAAAAAATCCCGCGTATCCTTAGGAACGCGGGATTTTTTATTGCTATCTTAAGCGCAGTGTCGCAGCAGATAAGCGAACAGCTGTGAACTATTGTAACGAAGTTGTGAGTGTTGCGAGTGAATGTTGCGCGCGGTGGATCTTGCTCAGTGAGCGACTATGCTTAACGAGCACAATCCATTTACAGGAGTAACTCGAGCATGTTTGGGAAAAAAGCGATAGCGTGTCTGATGGTAGCGGGCGGCCTGAGTATGAGTGCGCAGGCGATGGACTTGAGCAGTCCAACGGTGGAAAACGGCAAGACCTTGCAAAATGCGCAGATCTTTAATGGTTGGGGTTGTACCGGCAAGAACGAGTCTCCGGCGCTGAAATGGAGTGATATTCCACAAGGCACCAAGAGTTTTGCCGTGACCATGTACGATCCGGATGCGCCGACCGGCAGTGGCTGGTGGCATTGGGTGATGGTCGATATTCCTGCTGATGTGCATAGTCTGCCAGAAAATGTCGGTATGAAAGACAGCAAAGATTTGCCGAAAGGGGCGATTCAGCTGCGTAATGATTTTGGCTATGACGGCTTTGGCGGCGCATGCCCACCGGCAGGCGCTCAACCGCATAACTATCAGATCACCGTGTATGCGCTGAATGTGCCGAAACTGGATATTCCGGCCAACGCCTCACCAGCCTATGCGGGCTTTTTTATCCTGCAGCATAAGATTGGTGAAGCGCGTTTGACTGCGCCGACGAATGCTCGTTAATTACACACTGAGTATTTAATGTAGAGATAATCGTTTTTTATAACTAAAGGTTGCCATGCGACCTTTAGTTATCTGACTATTTATTTTTCTGTGATGTGCCTTTTATTTGTCGCACTATCCATGCTGATCTGTTCTATTTCTCTGCTAATTTTCTTATGTAGTGCATAAAGTTGCGGTACATTCTTCTTAAAGTAATCAGATGCAAACAGTGTAGTATCCAGAGGAAGTAAATAGATAGCATCTTGGCTTAATTGTGTAAGTTCTTCACTTTGGCCTAGTTGATGATAGATGATTGATAGCATATTGTAATACTCTGGGCGTGGGTAATAACGCATGTCCTCTTTTATCCACGGTTCAATGAGTTTAAGCTTTTCTTTATCTTCAGTAGCAACAGCGGCATTAATGCTTTGTGCAGTGAGATAGAAATTTAAGTGACGGTACCATGCAATGGGATTTAAGTTATTCACCACTAATGACAAATCTTGTCGATTGCCAGTTTCATAGCGATAAAGATTATATGTGGTGTGCATAGTGGTAAGCATGAAAATACTACACAGGGTGCTAAGGAATATGGCGATTAAACGTAAGGTAAGCGTACTTGGCGCTGATAGGGATTGTTGCTTACCGTTATCAAAAATAAAAATCAAGAGAATAAAGATAAACCAGTGTGGAATAGAATGGTAAAACGGATATTCCAGTTGAGTATGCAGAGCTAACGGAGTAAAGCTAGCAATAACGAGCCAACGGGTTGGCTGTTGTAAGCAACACGATATAATGGCTGTTACGGCAAGCAGAAAACCGATTACCGGAATTATGCCACCTTGAGCACCGAGTTGTAATATTTCATTGTGTGCATGGGCAAGGCCAACTAATCCGGGATGATCAAAAACACCGTTGGCATATCCTTTTGCACTGAATTGCAAATAAGCAGGTTCAAAGAGGCCATAGCCCCAACCGAGCCAAGGTTTTTCAAGCCATAATGCTAAGGTTTGTGGATAGGTATAGGCTCGAGGGCTTTGCATTGAGACACGATCGGCCATTAAGTTGGTAATATCACGCCACAGGAAGTTTTCTGCGCAGCCCCATAAGGTACCAACCATGATGCAAAGGGTAACATAGAGCGTTACTTTTTTATCATAACGCCAAAGACCCATGATTATCAGTGATGTAATACAGGCTAGTGATAACCAGCCCGTACGAGAAAGCAGTACAGTGATAACAAAAGCTGTAACAATGATATTGAAATATAAAAAGATGCGAGTTGTTTTTTTTGTGCTGAACATCAGCAAGTATGCACCAATAGCGGTACCGGTGGCCATAAAAGAGGCCATCAGATTTGGCTGGAAAAATATGCCATATGGTCGATTTATTTTTGCGTCATACCCAAAGCTATTGTTATCGCCAAATAAATAAAATTGGCAAATTGCTAAACTGGATTCAATAAATACAGCTATAACAATAAGCCAAAGGAACTGTATTTTTTGAATCACAGAAAATTTAAACTGTAGAAGTGAAGTATACGTGATATAGCCACCCCAAAGGCCAAACAAAAAGGTAAGACTACGTAAATTAGCGTTGGGGTAAAAAATCGGTAATGTGATAAGTAGTGAGCTGATGAGTAACAGCGTAGTGAGTGGCGTGTAGTGAATTTGGCGCGTTTTACTGACTAACCATAGTGCACTGGAAATAATTAAGCTGATGATTGTCCAGCCAATATTATTAAAGGGAATCTGCAACCCCTCGCCGCCAAGATGATTTTGTAAGGTATGCATGCCGGCGAGGAAAAACAGTGCGCAGGCGAAAAAAACGAGTGTTTGATATGTATCACTCGGGCTATCTCGCGTGATTGATGGTAGATGAGCGCGTATCCGTTGAGCCCACATGATATTATCCCTATATCAATGTATTTCTTATATACCCTTCCCACTTGAAGCCCCCAATCACATAGTTTGCCTATGCTCATGGGGATTCACTCACTTACCGCCTACCTGCAACTACAAGTTGTTTGGGTATAATATTAATTATCCAATCACACTGCCCATATTGAATATTGGCAAGTACATGGCAACCACCAGTGAGCCGACGATCCCGCCGATAATTACCATGATGAAAGGTTCTAATAAGCTCGACAGTGCATCAACCATATCATCCACTTCTTGCTCGTAAATACTGGCGATTTTATCCAGCATCCCATCGAGCGAACCGGACTCTTCACCAATCATCACCATCTGCGTAGTGATAGCGGGGAACAATTGTTGTTTTTGCATCGCCAAGTGAATGGGAATGCCTTGCTCCGCTTCTTTGCGTACTGCCAAAATGGCATTGCGGTAAACCAGATTACCAGAGGCTCCCGAGGCGGAAAGCAGGCCACTTAATAGCGGTACACCGGCAGAGAAGGTCACCGACAGGGTACGCGAAAAGCGAGCGACCGAGGCTTTGTGCAGCATTTCACCGATCACCGGCATTTTTAGCATCACGGCATCTTGTTTCATGCGCACTTTCTCGGAGCTGCGATAGGCACGGCGATAGAGGTAAAAGGCCAATACAATGCCGGCGGCGACATAGCCACCTTGTTCACGTAACAAGATAGAAAGATTGAGCACCATCTGGGTAAATGCGGGTAGTTCAGAGCCAAAACCATGATAGAGCTGTTCAAATTGCGGGATCACAAACAGCAGCATCAGCACAGAGACTCCGATGGCTACCAACATGACCATGGAGGGATAGAAGAGCGCTTTTTTGATTTTAGATTTCAACGCTTCCATTTTTTCGCGGTGGGTGGCGATCCTGTCCATCACCAGATCCAAGCGGCCGGTGACTTCACCGGTACTGACCAGATCGCAAAAGAGATCATCAAAGATCCGCGGGTATTTACGCAGTGATTGCGAAATAGGGGTACCGCTTTCGACATCGGCGGCGATCCCGTTGATCAAACGGCGCATACTGGGTTTAGCGTGGCTTTCGCCAATTAAACGCAGTGCCTGTAGCACCGGAACGCCAGCAAACAGCATGGTGGAAAGTTGCCGACTGAAAAAGGCAATATCCGAGGGCTTTATGCGATCTTTAAGCTTGGCAAATACCGATTGCGAGACCTTCTTCGCTTCAATGCGGCTAAAGCCACGGCTCATCAGGATCATTTTCAGCTCATCCAGTGAGCTGGCATCTAATTCGCCTGACGTCTCTTGGCCCTGCCGATTTACGGCCTTCCATTTATAGGCATAATGCTTGCGGACTTTCGGCTGGGTCAGTGCAGACATCTTACACTCCTGTTACACGCTCGATTTCTTCCAATGAGGTGATCCCTTCAACCACTTTAGCGCAGCCGGCTTGACGCAAGGTCAGCATGCCCTGTTGGCAGGCAATGGCGGTGAGCTCAGGGGCGTGAGCGCCGCGCAAAATGGCATCGGTCAGCTGGCCAGACATCGGCATCATTTCGTAAATACCGGTACGCCCTTTGTAGCCACTGCTGCAGTGATCGCAGCCTTCTTTGTGGGCGCGGTAAATGGTGATCCCATCCGGTTGTAGCGGAGTGAACTCAAGGGCTTGTTGTTCGGCATAGCTCAAGGTGATGGACTCACGGCAGTGTGGGCATAAACGCCGCGCCAACCGCTGAGCAATGATCAGATTCACCGAGGAGGCAATGTTGTAAGCTGGTACGCCCATATTCGATAGGCGGGTTAAGGTTTCGGCGGCTGAGTTGGTGTGCAGCGTGGAGAGTACCAAGTGGCCGGTTTGCGCTGCTTTTACCGCAATTTCGGCGGTTTCTAGATCGCGAATCTCCCCTACCATCACCACGTCAGGGTCTTGGCGCAAAAAGGCGCGCAGAGCGCTGGCGAAAGTCAGGCCGGCGCGGGTGTTAATCTGGGTTTGGTTGACGCCGCTTAAGTTGATTTCCACCGGATCTTCCGCCGTTGAGATATTGCGCTCAGGGGTGTTCAGGCGTGATAAGCCGGTATACAAGGTGACGGTTTTACCGCTTCCGGTTGGGCCGGTAACCAGAATCAACCCCTGCGGACGTGCTAGGGCATTGATGTACAGCTGTTGGTCACGGGCAGTAAAGCCCAGTTGCTCGATATCCAAACGGGCGGCAGAGGAGTCGAGAATTCGTAGTACCACCTTTTCGCCAAATAGGGTGGGCAGGGTGGAAACCCGTAAATCAATGGTGGTGCCTTCGCTCAGTTTAAGCTTGATACGCCCATCTTGTGGTACGCGGCGCTCGGCGATATCTAGCCTGCTCATGATTTTTAGGCGTGCGGCGAGGCGCTGGGCCAGCTTTTGTGGTGGTGCGGTGATTTCTTGCAACACGCCATCAATACGAAAGCGTACCCGATAGGTTTTCTCGTAGGGCTCAAAGTGAATGTCGGAGGCTTTCACGCGCACGGCGCGGCTGAGCATCTGATTAATAAAACGCACGATTGGCGCTTCATCTTGCTCATCGGCCACTTCGGCAGTGTCGGTGCTGCGGCTATCACCGTCGAGCTCATCGAGTTCGCCCAAGGTTTCGCTGTCGGCGGCGGTAACAATGTCGTCGACTTTTTGGCCGGTCAGCTCTTCAATGCGGGCATACAGTTCTTTTTTATCCGCTTGCTCCAGCTCGATATTTTTGCCGGTGGCAAAGCGAAACGCATCGGCGGCTTTGTAGTTGTTAATATCGGCGATAGATAGATAGAGAGTGTTATTGTTTTCTTGTAGGGGAAGAGCTTTATACTCAAGGCACAGGAAAAAAAGATGTTGGTAGTTTTCTATTATGTATTTATTATTCATGGTGATTTAGAGAGGAGGCTTAGCCTCCTCTTATTATAAATCTAATTAGTTGCTACTACAGCCTTTGGGAGCCAAAGGTGCGCCATTCCCTGTCACCGAACAAGCCCAAGCGCCATCATCACTTCTAGTTAATGTTACAATAGAGCCTTTAGCTTTTGGGCTTACAGATGATGCACTTAGTGTATATTTTATTGTTCCTCCACCAGAGGTACCTGAAGCAGCTAAAGCAATGGCTCCCATAGGCGCCGAGGATAGATGACTTGCACCAATAGAAGATACATCTGTAGGAAAGTTACCTTTAGTCACGACAAAGTCTTCAGCATTAGTTTTTAAAGAGGATGTCGTTGCGATAGCTGAGCCTAATTCACCTTTAGCCACATAATTTTGATACTGAGGAATGGCTATTGCCGCCAGTACGCCGATTACGGCCACCACAATCATCAATTCAATCAGGGTAAAACCCTTGTTCACTGCTTTCATCTTGTTCTCTCCTAACCTCACACTCCGCAATCCGTATTTGCGGAAATCCATAAGCCACGCCCGTTTTCTTTCCGGAAAACGCATCTGTGGTTTCCCATCATCCGGCCGCTAAGCTTTGCTTGGTGCCGTTTGGTCAGGCACCGCTTTTTTAAGGTAGTTAGCCAGTAATGTTGAGAGTCGGCAGGACAACGAGCAGCAGACCCTCAAGGCTATTGTGCTGACAGCATGAGGGGGTTTGCAAAGCCGGCTTGGTGAGTTGGAAAATGAATCACAAAGATTTATGTATGTGAGATGAGAGGTGCTAGTCAGAGCGAGCAGTGGCTGCAATAAATTTCACATGCTTTGCAGGTTGGCGAATGGTACGTTTTTCCACATAAGGCTTGCGGCTATTTCGCTTGTTGTTGCTATTTAGACTGTACCTATGCTCGATGTGCTTATTCGCTATTTTTATTAATATTATTTCTCCAGTGCCATTCCCTATGAGTGAATATGCGTATTGATTGGCCTTTATGAGTGAGAGTTAAATTAGCACGCGACTGAATTTAATAAAAGCTTCTTCTGTTTCATGGATATTGATTGGTTTTATAATTTTTGGTGATGCCATTAGTTATAGGAAATGATTGGCGAAAGTACGTTGATAAATTGGCTAAAGACTTGCTGTTATTGATAATGGCGAGGGAAAGAATAACCCCATAATTAGCGTATTGCTTTGTGCTGGAATGCTAATTATGGGGAGATATTGATTGGTGCTTTTTCTTAATCCGCTACCGTTTACTGCTCACTAAAGCGCAGTGACAGATCCAGTGCGCGGACATGCTTAGTGAGCGCGCCGACAGAAATAAAATCCACACCAGTAGCGGCAATATCAGCCAACGATTCTAGCGTTACATTGCCGGACACTTCCAATTGCACGCGACCGGCGGTGAGAGCTACGGCATCACGCATTAGCGGCAGGGTAAAGTTATCCAGCATGATGATGTCAGCTCCGGCTTGGATGGCGGCATCCAACTCAGGCAGGCTTTCGACTTCCACTTCTACCGGTACATCGTGCTGCAGAGTGCGCTGGGCGAGGGCATGCGCTTGGTCTACGGCCTGCTTAATGCCGCCAGCGGCGATGATGTGGTTTTCCTTAATCAGGAAGGCGTCATACAGGCCGATACGGTGATTGACGCCACCACCACACTGTACCGCGTATTTTTGCGCGGTGCGCAGGCCCGGCAAGGTTTTGCGTGTATCCAGCAAGCGAGTGTGAGCGCCGGCGAGTTGCTCGACATAGCGGCGGGTTACACTGGCCGTGCCAGACAAGGTCTGGATAAAGTTGAGCATGGTGCGCTCGGCGGTCAGGATCAGGCGCGCATTACCGGTGAGCTCCAGCAGCAGCTGATTGGGCTGCAGGCTATCACCATCTTGCACTTTCCAGTGCAGCTGGATCGGATCGGGGTGTCCGGCGCTCAACTGACGGCACACTTCATCCGCCCAGCGTTGGCCGCAGAACACACCGGCTTCACGGGTGATCAGGCGGGCAGTGGCTGAGGTGGTGGCAGGTAGTAGCGCGGCGGTGAGATCGGCATCGGCTACGGGGTGATCGCTGCCGAGATCTTCTTGCAGTGCGGCCCGTACGCGAGACGGGATGTCCTTATTGAGCTGTTCTTGCAGCATCAGACGGCGTTGCTCGGCATTATGAATGCGACGCGGCATGGGTTAACTCCACTTTAAATCCTGCTGAAGATGGTAACGTACTGCGTGTATTTTCGCATCCGTCATGTAACAAACTCTGCGCAGCGCACAGCTGAAGCGGTTCTGGTGGTGCTTTGGATTGTAAGCCGAAGCGGCATGGCTATTGCTTAAATGGCTATTGCTTAAATATCTGTGCAGTTATCTGCTTAAACTAGCCGCTGCAAGGTTAACTTTCGGCGACGTGAAGCGATGCGGTTAATTCAGGCGATTAATTGCGGTGCTGAATTTATGCTAGGTATTAGAGGCTAGGCATTAGAAGCTATGAATTCATAGAGAGCTTTTTATAATGCTAACAGCATGCAGAGGGATGCGGGTTATGTTTGTGTTATGTTCGTATAACGCAGCAAGCTTACCATTCAACTGGACTCAAAAACGCGATACAAAACAGAACAACGAAAGGAACGAGGTGATGACGGCAACACAGCAACCGGCCTTACAGTTGCAGGATAACTGGTTGAACGGCGCGGGGGTGCGTCACTGCCCTTCACCCCATTGTGATGTGAGGGCGGCAGACGAGCCGGTATCGTTGCTGGTGGTGCACAATATCAGTTTACCGCCTGGTCAGTTTGGCGGGCCGTACATTGATCAGCTGTTTTGCGGCACTTTGCCGCCAGACGAACATCCGTATTTTGCCGATATTTATCAGCTACGGGTGTCGGCGCACTGCTTGATCCGGCGTGATGGTGAGGTTGTGCAGTATGTCCCGTTTAATCAGCGAGCATGGCATGCGGGGGTATCTGAGTATGCGGGGCGGCCACGCTGTAATGATTATTCGGTGGGCATCGAGTTAGAAGGCACTGACGACACGCCTTACAGCGATGCGCAATACCAGCGTTTAGTGACACTGGCGGCGCTGTTGCTAGACACTTATCCGGCCATGGCAACACCGGAGGGGACTCTGAGGATCACCGGCCACAGCGATATTGCGCCGGGGCGCAAAACCGATCCGGGTCCAGCCTTTGATTGGGATGATTTTTATGCGCGGCTTGCCGTGGTTCGTGGCAAGTCGCATTAACCGAATATACCCTTCTTACGCCAAGTCGCTTGGGTATATACCCAAACAACGTGAAGTTGCAGATAGGCGGCAAGTGAGTGAATCCCCATGAGCAGAGGTAAACTATGTGATTGGGGTGAACGAACGTAGCCAACACCGCTGCAGCTTCAAGTAGGAAGGGTATACAACGCAATACAATGCAATAAAGGAGTGCCGTGGGCATGAAGCTGTTTAGCTTGCTGTTAATTCTGGCGTGGGAGCGTCTGTTTAAAACCGGCGAGCGCTGGCAACTGGATCACTGGTTGCAAGGGCTGTGGCCGAAAATTCGTCGCCCTTCGTTGGTGACCAGTTTTGCGCTGTGGCTGGGCGTGGTGGTAGTGACGCTGCTCTATCTGTGGCTGATCCGTGGGCATCTGTTTGGCTTGCTGACGCTACTGAGCTGGATTGCGCTGGGATTATTGTGCATCGGGGCGGGATATAAACGGCGTCGTTATCATGCTTTTTTGACGGCGGCACGCCGTGGTGATAACGAAGCGGCCAGTTTAGCCGCCGAGCAATTGGCGCGTATTCACGGTTTACCGGGGCAGGATGAGAAATCGCTGCTGATTGGGGTGCAAAGCGCGCTGCTGTGGACCAACTTTCGCTACTACATGGCGCCTGCGTTCTGGTTTGTGGTCGGCGGGCCAGCCATTATGCTCGGTTATGCCGCGCTGCGGGCCTATCAAAGCTGGTTGGCGGAGCATGAAGATCCGCTGCTGCGGGCGCAGTCTGGGGTAGATCATCTGTTGGGCTGGCTGGATTGGATCCCGGTGCGACTTTGTTCGCTGGCCTATGTGTTTGCGGGCAGTGGCGAGAAGGCGCTGCCTGCGTGGATGGTGTCGGTGATGGATTGGCATACTCCGGCGCATCGGGTGCTCGCTGAGATTGGTCGCTTTGCTTTGAGTCCACAAGATTGTGATTCGTGGGAGTTGATGGCGCAAAACGCGGTTGCGCTGGCGCGTAAGGCGGCGTTGTGGCTGGTGATTGCGCTGGCAGTGCTGACCATTTATGGCTTATTGCTGTAACGAGGCTCACATGCTGTCATGCTGCATTTTAGTGTGAAGTGCCATCGGGCATACGCGATGCATTGAGCTGATAGGCCGTCCTGTGATGGGCGGCCTGTTTTTTTGGTCAAGCCTGTGTGGCAGGCTTTCTGTCTTCTGTCTTCTGTCTTCTGTCTTCTGTCTGTCTTTTTGTTAATGCGTTTTTCTGGATGCAAAAAGACGACATTTTTATTTATTCCTATCGCTTCCCCGCTAAAGGTGACATTTGAGCAGCGAATGTACGGTTTGTGCTGCGGTTATGTACGTGCTCGAGAGGTCAATTCCCTGAGAGCGATAAGCCAAAAATACGGATTTCGCGCTAATAAGGGCGATTATTCCCGCCAGTTATAAAGCTGACTCGTTACAGCTTTAGCGAAGCGTTTAAAACGACAAACGTTAAATGGTCTGACCAATTTAAGTATGACAAATGTTATGTTAGCTGAAGCGTTTTTGTTACCATTGGCGGCATAACATGATTCAGATCAATTTTCGTCTGGACACATTTTGGGGATTCTGGTAATTTTTATCGCACCGTAAAATTGGTAATACCAATTGACAGTCGGCGAAATTGATCCCAACGTAGCAGGCAGTTCAATTCAAATGGATGTTTGCATGGCCTACAGCAAAATTCGTCAGCCAAAGCTGTCTGATGTGATTGAACAGCAGCTGGAACGCCTGATATTGGAAGGAACATTACGCCCGGGGCAGAAGCTGCCACCGGAGCGAGAACTGGCGGTTCAGTTTGATGTTTCGCGCCCGTCATTACGTGAAGCTATTCAGCGCCTTGAGGCAAAAGGGTTACTCCTGCGCCGTCAGGGCGGCGGCACTTTTGTGCAGCAACAACTCTGGCACAGTTTCAGTGATCCGCTCAGTGAGTTGTTATCTTCCCACCCGGAGTCACAGTTCGATTTGCTAGAGACGCGTCATGCGCTCGAAGGCGTGTCGGCCTATTACGCGGCGCTGCGCGGTACAGATGCGGATTTTGCGCGGGTACGCGAGAGCCAGCAGGCGATTGTGGCGGCGCAAGCCAAAGATGATCCGGCGGCCGAAGCCGATGCGGTAATGCAG